>NZ_JBBMEK010000235.1:0-5185 GCF_040096555.1 Coprococcus intestinihominis
ACCTTCCCATAGGGAATGCGAATCGTTCCTTTATCCGTCTTATACCCTTTCAATGCTTCAGCAAATTCTTCGACTGCTGCAGGACCCGGATACAAGCCGATGTGTTTCTTCGAAGCAGCAAAATGAACAATGTTATGACCTTTCCAGTAGGTCGGCATACTCCATGAAATGCGTTCTTCCGCTTCCGGTAATGCACTGCGAAGAATCTGACGGATATCGCGCAGATCTTCCTGTTTATCCTCATCCTGGCTCTGGATATATTCATCAATCGTCTTTGGCTTTTCACCGCAGTAATGACTTTGCCCTTTTTTCTTAAACTCTCTGCCACATTTGGGACATTGCTACATTGGGCTTTTCTCACTGTCTCTTTCATGAAGAACCACTTCAACCATATCTCCAAAACTCTTGCCAATCTGCTTGCGTATCTTTTTTGTAACGCCGATAATGTAACACGTAGTTCCCATTTTTACCACTTGCCCACGATACGGAATACCGTCAAATGTAGCATTTACCAACAAACGCCCTTTTCAAAAAAGATCTTTGATATCGTAAGGAACCTCTACATAGGCGGCATCCATATTCTCATTTTGAAGAATTTTTGCACAAAATTTTAATTCCATATTATTCGCCTTTCATTCTGTGAATATTATCCTCCACAAATTCCGATCTCTCGAGTTCTAAAAACTGGAATTTGGTGTGTGCTTTATAAATTTTTTCCAATCCACTCAAGTTCGTTCATGGAATCCTTATTTTTTTCAAGTTCATCTCTGGCTGTTGCATAATATGATTTTTTGAAAAGCATATCCCATGAAAGATATTTTGCCATACAGTCAAACTGCTTATCAATCAGCTCATACTGGATGCTGCCTACGGGAGAACCACCTACAACAATTGTGCCAACTTTTTTGTTTTTTAACTGCAATCCACGGCAGTAGCACTTATCAATGATAAGTTTCAATTGTGCTGACATTCCCCACCAATAAACTGGTGTAGCAAAAAGAATCATATCTGCGGCAGCAATTTTATCAATGGTAGAATTTGTATCATCCTTATCGACGCATCCCTTAGAGCATTGACAGACACCACATCCCTTGCATGGTGCAATGTTGAGTTTGTCGGGTTCAATGATTTCAATTTTATTCTTTTCTGACGCTCCTTTTATAAATGCATTGATTGCTGCCAGCGTATTTCCTTTTCTGGCACTTCCATTAATGATTACAATTTTCATGCGTGTATCCTCCAACTTCCGATTTTAATGTCTCTATTATACCATAATGATACTATTATAAAAAAGGAAAAAGAGCTCCTTCGAGCTCTTTTGATTCAGTTCTGTAAACTTGAATTTATTTGGAAGATTTTATTATCCATTCATCAAGAAATTTCATTTGTTCATCCGTATGAAACCAATGCTCTCCATTTTTCATAATAGAAAGTGTTGAATTAGTCCTCTGTACAAATTCAAATATCGTTCCATAAGCGGTAAGATTATCTTTTTCACCATACAAAATGTGCGTTGGGATTTCCCATATAATAGGATTTTCTCTTGCATAGCAAAGATAATCCCATGAAAGAGTCTCTCCAAAGGTTGTCTGAATTTCTTTTTTCTCTTTGAGTTCATCCTCTGTAACATTTGCCCAAATCATCATATCAGCAATAAGCCTTTCCATATCTACAACGGGCGAAATAAAATATGCTTTCTCTATTTGCTGATTTGATAAGGCATTGATAGCAAAATACGCTCCAATGCTATTGGCAATTACTTCAACAGTCTTGTAGTTTCTATAAATTGAATTAAAAAGTAATGGAAATTCTTCTTTTGCTTCCCATGGAAACTGTGC
Organism: Coprococcus intestinihominis; assembly: GCF_040096555.1. Classification (NCBI taxonomy): domain Bacteria; kingdom Bacillati; phylum Bacillota; class Clostridia; order Lachnospirales; family Lachnospiraceae; genus Coprococcus; species Coprococcus intestinihominis. The sequence goes on from NZ_JBBMEK010000235.1 coordinate 1,839, forward strand.
AGTATAGTCGAGACCAATCACATCACAATTACTAAAGAGCGGTTTGTAATGAATAGCTTCTTCAGCATTACCACCTTTTCCATGTATATAAATAACTGCTTTATCCACAATAGTTATCCTCCACAAATTCAAATTGTTACACTTAAAAAAGCGGAATTTCACCATCATAGTTTTCTGCTTTTTCCAATAGCGGTCCTTTAGCTCCCATCGTAAACGCGATGTCGCTACTGCGGATAGAGAGCAGCTCCATTCCGGGTCTCACCTTCAAAAAATCCATCATTTTCTTCGTAAGAAGAATTTGCCCCTCCTGTGAAATCTCTACCCAGCAGTAGGAACGCCCCTTGTATTTGATAAATTCGCCAGAACCTGCTGAGTAGTCAAGCAACGGTGGAGTATCGTCCAAAATGTGACCAAGTTTTGACGGATGCAAAAGGCCTTTCCGGGTGACGCAGAAGCCACCGGTAATCTTACTTCCGGTAAAAAGATATACTTTTCCTTCATCTGCAATGTGATATTCTCCCATTGCCTGCGGTGGAATCCGCAATGTTCCATCCGTCCGAATGAGTGATTTCCCGAAAATAAATTTTCCTCCCTTATTCATTTGTGGCATAAAAACACCTCCTGAAATCCCGATTTTCTTATCGTCCTGATCACTGCAATCCAGCCACGAAGGAGACCGCTGCTTTCAGATCTTTTTCATCCGGATGATCTTTTGCAATACCACCCACCAATTTAAACGGTCCAAAAGTGTCATATCCTTTACAGCCAAATTTTCCGATAATGTCCGTTTTCTTCTCTTTCAAAATAACTTCCAGTGATTTATATGCTCCGCTCCCGCCATAAGTACAGATCATAAATACCTTTTTATTTTCCGGCAGATTTTCAGAAGCAAACTTTAGGATCGTCTGATGAAATTTTGAAAAATATATACCGGAAGCAAAACCAATCCGGTCATAATCCGACAAATCCGCCTTTGGCTGCTGCACGGCATCAATCAGATCAACCTTACATTTCTCTGCAATTTTCTCCACCAGTTTCTTTGTGTTTCCATGATGTACAGACGCATAAACAATTACTGTCTTCATTTTTACCTCCCGCCTAACGATGCCATTCCATCGTATATTCTTCTTCTGATGTATTTTCATCTATTTTCTGATTCACAATTTTAAATCCACGATGCTGATAGAACACTACCGCTCTCATATTTTTCTTATACACGTTAAGATTCAATTGATCCTTTAGTTTCATAACGGTGCGAAGCAGTTCTGTTCCGATTCCTTTTGATTGTTCCTTTGCCTTTACAAATATCCCGGCTATATAAGTATCTGTTAAACCGATAAATCCCTGAATCTCCTCATTTTCTTCTGCCACAAATACTTCTGCTTCAGGAATCAATTTTCTGACTATATCATAATTCTTTTTCCAGTAATCTGCTTCTATAAAAGAATGGCTCTCTATATTTGCATGAAGCCATAAGTCCATTATCTCATCTAGATCTCTTGTTTCAAATCTTCGAATCATTTTTCTTATACCATAATTACTAAACTTTTTTTACAATCCATTTCTGTAAATCTCATTGATCACAGCCTGGGCATGTTCCAATTCTTTTTTCTGAATAATTGCATCTCTGTCACTTAAGATTGCAAGCATCTCATCCACCAGATCCTCGATTCGGGGATCACTTACCCGGTACAAATAGCCAAGCATCCGGGTGGCAGTGTAATCTGTATTCATATTTCTATAGGCAATTTCCGCACAGAACTCTTTAGGATATCCCCTGTCCAGCAAAACCTTGTATAATTCATCGGTTCGTTCCGATGCCATAATCGATCACTCCCGTAATTTTATTCAAGACTCGCTCGCGAGTCTTGGCGTGGGATTCGGGTCTGCAAAGCAGACAAAACACTAATCCGAATCCCTGCGCATCCTCGCGGAGCGTATATCAGATGGGGATTGACACCCGCCACTGATATATATTTCTTGTTCACCGCCTGAAGAAGCGGAAGTCATATTCCATCTGATATTCTTAAATTAAAATGCCTTCCAGATGATCCAACTCATGCTGACAAATTTGTGCCGGCCATCCACTCAGTTTCTGCCGCTGCTTTTTCCAATTCATATCATAATATTCCACTTCGATATTTTCATATCGTGTTGTTTTCCTCACACCGGTAAGCGATAGACATCCTTCTTCTGTTTCATATGGAGTATCCTTGCTCAGAAGAACCGGATTAAACATCACAACATCTACGAATCCCATATTTACAATGATCACCCTCTTTTTCACACCAATCACTTCGTGCTACGCACTCAGTCGCGGGCGCGCTCGCATGCTTACATGCCAGCATGACGCATTCTCACTTTGCCTTCGCGGATATTTGCAGCCATACCTACACAACTGGCACGATTTGCCTGTAAAGTGTCCTGTAAATCCTTTCCTACCTGCAGATCTGCCTTTGTAGCAGGTTCTGATTTTTGTCCCAGAAAGAACACATCTTTCATTATCGGTTTTACCATCTATCATTCCTCCATGTCATATTATCTCTTTTTCAATCCCTCCGAACCATATAGTGATTATATCAACAATATTATATTTCTACCATAGCGAGGTTTTTTCATTCTCATTCTAATTTTGTCTCAGTAGGGGGTTTCGATCTACTACTGAGATGAGTTTCTCCAAAGATTCTTCAAATCGTTGATCATCTTCCTCCGTCCGTTTTGCCGGACCTTTCAAATGATGCTTTTTCTTTGCATTTCTTGCCTTCTTCGCCAGATGACGTTCCATCAGCATCTGGTCGATATTTTCATTTGTATACCATTTACCGCTCTGATGAATACCGTAAGCACTTTTTCCCAGAATCATTGCAGCCACACCATAATCCTGTGTTACAACAATATCTCCCTTCTGGCACAGACTGACCAGTTTAAAATCTACAGCATCGGCTCCGGCTCCCACTGTGATCACTTCACTGTAATCTGAATATAAAACATGGTTTGTATCACATAAGAGAACAACCGGAATTTCATATTTCTTTGCTGTTTTTTCTACGATGGACACTACCGGACAGGCATCCGCATCTACTAATATCCTCATTTTTTCTTTCCTTTCGTCAGATCATAACTTTCCCCAATCATACGCCGGATATCTTTATCCGGAACAGAGCCATCCAGGATAATAGAATTCCAGTGTGTCTTGTTCATATGATAAGCCGGGACAACAGATTCAAAAGCATTTCTCCAGAACTCTCTCCATTCCGGATCACATTTTATATTTATCCATACATAACCATCTTTATCATAAATAAGCGCAAATGTTTTCTTATTTCCCTTATGACGCATAACACACC
>NZ_JBBMEK010000236.1:0-5182 GCF_040096555.1 Coprococcus intestinihominis
TTTTTTTACATTGATTTATGTAGTGTATTTTTATAAGATTTTTGAGGGTGAAAAACCTAAGCAGAGATATTTACATTGTATTCCGTTAGGTATATTAGGGGTTATCAATACATTGATTGTGGAACATCTAACGATTTATAATGTGGTAATGGCAATGGGAGTTATTATTTATACATTCATAAAATACAAAAAGATTATCATTCAGTATGTGATGTATTTTATAGGGACAATTGTGGGTACCTGTTATATGTTTTCGAATTCTGTCTATCATTCTATTTCACAAAATGCAGACGGATATCGAACTATGTCATCTAAAGGTCTGATTGGACAAGCTTTGATAAATTATTTTGATGTCATGTATAAAGAAATGTATATGAATAATCTGGTGTTGAACGGTATTCTTGTGATTATATGCATTATTTTGTATGGATATTTAAGAAAGAAAGAAAGGAAAAATAATTTAATTCAGGGTTGTCTTTGGGTGATGACCGTTTATGAAATCTATGCATTTTTTTCGGTGTTAGGACTGGTTGAAACAACAAAGGGGAAACATCTTATTTATTTAGAGGGGGTGGCAACATTAATCAGTGCTGCTGCTGTTATTATTGTGACGGTATGGATTGGCATTAAGCTTAAGCAATGGATCAAAATTGTCTTTAGTTTATGCAGCATTATATGTCTTGGTGGTCCTCTGTTGGAAGTGACACCAATTGGCAGCAGATGCTTTTTTGCAACCTATGTGTTTTTTATGATATTAATTTGTGAATTAGTTAGATTGCTTCCAGAAGATTGCAAAGAGAAGGTGGTGGGATATCAGTTCCGGAAAGTCTGTACGTGCATTGTACTCACAGGAATGTGCTTTTATTTGGGTATTTTTTTGTCTATATACAAAGCGGATAGGCATCGATTAAATTATATTGAGTGTAAAATCGCAGAGGGAGAAAAGAAAATTGATATTATTCATTTACCATATGAGTCATATGTATGGACACCGACTCCTGGTAAAGGCGATATTTGGGAAGAAAGATATAAATTATTTTATCATTTGCCAGCAGATATACAGTTAAATCCAGTATGGTCATATACTAAGTAGCTAAATTACCTGGCAGAAGGGAGTCATACGTGAGACAGAAGAAAATAACAACAGTGGTTTCTGTTTATAATGAGGAATTATCTTTAAAACATTTTTATGAGGTAACAGTACAAGTACTTGAAAATTTGGAATGGGATTATGAAATGGTGTTTGTAAATGATGGAAGTAGTGATAGAAGTATAGATATCCTTCGATCTTTTGCAAATATTAATTCAAAAGTGAAAGTTGTTAATTTTTCAAGAAACTTTGGACATGAGGCAGCAATGATTGCTGGCATTGATTATGCAACAGGTGATGGTATTGTATGTATGGATGCTGATTTACAGCATCCACCGCAGTGTATACCAGATATCATCAAAAAATTTGAAGAGGGTTATGAAGTTGTAGCTATGGTGCGTACTCAAAATACAGATGCAGGACTGATTAAACGAATTACATCTGGTGCATTTTACAAGGTGCTGAATCTTATGTCGCCAATCAAATTTGAGAATAATTCCTCTGATTTTTTTGCAATGACACAGAATGTGGCAGAGGTCCTGAGAAGGGATTATCGTGAAAAAGTTAGATATTTGCGTGGATATGTGCAAAGTGTGGGATTTAAGAAGACAACATTAGAATTTAAAGCAGCAAAGAGAGAGGCAGGAGAAAGTAAATATAATATTAGAAAGCTATTGAAGTTTTCTATTAATACACTGTGTAGTTTTTCTGATTTGCCATTGAAACTTGGTGTGTACTCAGGCTGTGTGGTTGCTTTATGCGGTTTTATTTTAATGATATATACTATCATTGAAAAATTGGTTCATAATGCACCAGCAGGATATTCGACGATTATTGTTGCTTTATGCTTTATGTTTGCAGTGACACTAATTGTTATTGGTATTATTGGTGAATATATTGCTATTTTGTTTGCAGAAGTTAAAAATAGACCAATATATATTGTTAGGGAAGTTTTAAATGACAACAGTAAAGAAAATGATTGCAAGTAAAAGATGAAAATGATAAATTTGGAGGGAAAAATGAGCAGCAGGTTATTTATTGTTATACCTTGTTATAATGAAGAAGAAGTGCTTCCAATTACATCAAAGATGTTTCTTGAGGAAATGCAATTGTTGATTGAGAAAGGCAAAATTAGTAATGACAGTCGAATCCTTTTTGTTAATGATGGAAGTAAGGATCGAACATGGGAGATTATTACATCACTTTCAGAGAAGGACGAACATTATATTGGTATTTGTCAGAGTCGTAACCGAGGACATCAGAATGCTGTGCTTGCCGGGTTGATGGAATCAAAAGATATTTGTGATATAACAATTTCTATAGATTGTGATGGGCAAGATGATATAGGGGCTATGGAAGCTATGGTGGATGCCTATCATGATGGCAGTGAAGTAGTGTATGGTGTGAGAAGTAAGAGGGATACGGATACTTTTTTTAAACGTTTTACGGCTGAATCTTTCTATAAATTACTCAATAAAATGGGAGTTGAAGCTGTCTATAATCATGCAGATTATAGATTAATTTCTGCAAGAGTACTTAAGGAATTTGCAAATTTTAAAGAAGTAAATCTTTTTTTACGGGGGATGATTCCTCTTGTAGGATTTAAGAGTACGAGTGTTTATTATGAGCGTCATGAGCGGATTGCCGGAGAGTCACATTATCCATTGTCCAAGATGCTTGCATTAGCTATTGATGGTATTACCAGTTTAAGTATCAAGCCAATTCGAATGATTACCGGATTGGGAATAGGTGTGTCTATTTTAAGTTTTATTGGTGTTATTTGGGCAATTGTTTCTCAAATGACGGGCCATGCAGTGACAGGATGGGCAAGTACGGTATGTTTGGTATGTTTTATGGGAGGCGTTCAATTGATTTGTCTAGGGGTCTTGGGAGAATATATTGGAAAAATTTATATGGAAGTAAAGGCTAGGCCACGTTATATAATTAGTGAAAGAACTTGGGATAAAAAAGAAAAATAATATGTAACTGTTTAGAGCCAAGCAAAATTTCAAAAACAGGTATAAAATGCTTGCATTTTAAGTCTGTTTTTGAAATTTTATTTGGCGGATACGCCACACCGATGAAATGCGTAGCATTTTGGAGGTTGGCTCTGAATAGTTACAATAGTATAATAATTTTCAATGTTTGTGTTTCGTTTAGTGAAACGTAGACATATTTGCATAATTGGGTATGAGAATAAGGATAAGGAAGAATTTGAGGAAGAAGTATGAAAATTCAACGTAATTACGGAGTAGACTTACTAAGATTAGTTCTCATGTACATGGTGTGTATGCTTCACACATTAGGTCATGGTGGTATTTTATATGCTACTGAGGCAGGAACAATAAAATTTAAAGTTTTTTGGTTGATGGAAATTTTTTCGTATTGTGCAGTTAATGGTTTTGCAATTATTAGCGGTTATATGTCTACAGATAGGCCGCAAAAATATGAGAAATTGGTAGATATGTGGTTCCAGGCCTTTTTCTATTCCTTTGTAATATCAGTTTTATTGACAGTAGCAGGTGGCAATATAGAAGTGACGAAGAAAGAAGTTATTAGTTGGGCTATGCCAGTTGCATATGATAAATTTTGGTATTTTACTGCCTTTTTTGCTCTCTTTTTTTCAATTCCAATTTTAAATCGATTCGTTGTTAAGATAGATGAAAAAACAGCAAAAAAAGGAATAATTATTTTAATTATTTTGTTTGGCACATGGAATTTGTTTGCTAATGCATTTAAAGTTCAAAATGGATATTCTGCGTTCTGGTTGATGATATTATATTGTATTGGTGCATTTGCAAAAAAGGCTAAGGTATTTGAAAATAAAAAAACGAGTACTTTGTTAGCAATATGGGGAATATGCATTCTTATTACATGGATTATGTGTGTACATTATGGAAATAAAATATTTGTAAACTATATATCCCCTACAATGATACTAAGTGGTTTGATTATGGTTGTTTTGTTTGCGAGAATACATCTAAAGGGGACAATTATTTCTAGATTATCTCCATTGGCGTTTGGCATTTATTTGTTTCAGCAGAATCAAATAATTTGGGAAAAATATTTAAATAATGCATTTTCATTTGTGCTAAACAAAAGTGTAGTAGTAGGAGTTCTTTATGCAATCATATGCGCAGGTGCAATTTTTATTATTGGTCTGTGTGTAGAGTTTGTAAGAAGTAAATATGTAGGCATTTTAAAAGTTCACCAAATAAGTAAAAGAATTGTGAGTTTTATACAATATTTATTAGAAAAAGCGATTATTTTATTCGATTGATAATAGGAGGGATGGAAAACTTATGAATGTGAAGAAGGATGAAAGAAACAATATAATATATGGGGCGGAGTATATTCCTGAGAATTCAAAGGTTAATTTTGTGGGAACAGGAAATATTTTATACTTGGAGAGTGGCGTATATTTAGAAAATGCAATTTTAAATTTTAATGGAAGTGATTCAATTATTTATATTCGAGGAGGGAATCATAAGTTAAATCTCAATGTCAGCGTAAATAATCAATGCACATTTGCGATGGGAAGGAATAATTATTTAAATGGGCGTTTAAATGTAATTGTTTCAGAACAGACAAATGTCTGTTTGGGGGATAACTGTGTGATATCTTTTGGAATATGGATTAGAACTGCGGATCCTCATTTGATTTATGATGTGAGCAATCATAAGAGAATTAATCCAAGCAAGTCTGTTATTATAGGAGATCATGTATGGATAGGACAGGGGGCATTGGTATTAAAAGGAACTTATATTGGTTCCGGGGCTATTATAGGCGCTGCTTCAGTCGTGTCAGGGAAAAAAATTCCAAGTAATACAGTTTATGCCGGAAATCCTGTTAGAGAGGTGAAAAGGAATGTATTTTGGGATGGTGCGTGTGTTCATTCCTGGACTCAGACTCAGACAAAGAAATATGAAAAATATGATGAGAATAAGTGGGTATTCCTAGATGATAGAGAAAGTATTGAACCTGAGCAGCTTCAAAACCAGCTGAGAAATGCTTTGGATGCAGAAGCGCGGTTAGCTGTTATCAGAAATATATATGAAGAAACGCTGATTGTCAAGGTAGTTGTCAGTAAAA
>NZ_JBBMEK010000237.1:0-5174 GCF_040096555.1 Coprococcus intestinihominis
CTGTACCGTTTTTTACAACTTCATAATCAGCAAGTGAGCCGTCCGCCTTATCCTTTGTAGAACGACGTTCCAATTTGAAGAGCACCTGAGAAATATCCGCAAATTCATTTTCCTCAAGATTTTTATCCCATTCTTTTACGACTTTGTACTCTCTGCGTGCAGTAATGGTATTCGTCTGTTCATAGCGATACTCGCCGATACCATCGCCAAGCATTACCTTATTTTTATAGGAAGACTTTACCACATACTGGCTGCCATCGATGTCTATGATCTGATCGCCGCTTTCATTTTGTGTGACGGAATAGGTTTTCTCTCCGATGGTAACAGTTTCCTGGATTATGGCATGCTCCATGTCATAAGGGCGTCCTTCTTTGTCATATGTATTGACATAATAAACCACATCTCCCCGGGATATGCTGGAAGTAAAGCCTGAAATCGTCTGTGCCTGTTCCTTCTCATTATTCTTTAACATATCATAGGATTTTGGTTTGTCCGAATAAACGGTCAGTTCATCATACGTTGTTCCTCCATCCGCACTGGCTGTTATCTTGACCGTAACAGACGCACCATCGATCTGTGCCAGACCAGAGGGATTCTTCCAGATCTTTGTAATTGCTACCGCTTCTTTCTTGCGGCGGACGTTGATAATGATTCCATTAACCGGAGCACCATTTTCATAAATTTGCGTAATGTTGTGATTATTCTGACCAGTATATTGAATCGTATAGTCCTCTGCATACTCTCCCGACAGGCTCTCCCTTACGAAGTACACGTATTCCTGACCTTGATCATCATATAATGGCAGTGTATAATCCTGCGACATCCCACTGACTGTCTCGCTTGTGAAAGTGATTTCTAATGGATCCTCTGCCGTTCCCTTTGTCTTATCCATCTGATAGGATACGATTCGATCCTTCGTCTGACCATCCCCGGTTGTCTGGAAAATGACCTGTGTTGCAATGCCCTTTGTATAGGCATCATCAATGTCTTTGGCTTCCTTTTTTACATATCTCCAGAGCGTAACGACTGCATCCGGACGGTTCGTGACATCTCCGGTTTGATCCTTCCAGATTTTCTTTGCATGGAATTCAACTTCTTTGGTCAGAACTTCTGTGATGATTCCGTTATTATGGCAGAGTGCGGTATCATTTCCAAAACTTCCGCTGCCATTGCTGTAGTAAGTCTTATAGTATTCCAGTCTTCCCTGGGTCACTGTCTGATCTTCTCCGATAGATCCCTGTACCAGCACATAGTCATATTCTTTATTGTCCACATGATATCTGGTAAGATCCGGAATCTTCACCTGCCAGCCTGACTCTCCTGTTGTGACTGTGCCTTCCGGCAGGGTATCATAAACAAGCTCATAAGTTCCGCCCTCTGTCCGCCGATACAGTCTCAGTTTTAAATCCGAAGCATTCTTAGGACGGTAACGATGTCCTTCCTCCCCCTGTCCGTCTATATCATTCCATGTGATTGTTGCCTGAAAGCTTGTCTGTTCTTCAAATATAATCTCACGTCTTCCTGTATCCTCGTGATCTTTATAATCAGAGACGTAATTGTCCGGATTTGTCTTAACAACCACACGGTATTCCAAAGCTTTCCCCTCTGCATCTACCGAAGGGCAGCCTTTATAGGCATACTGATTAACAGATGCATTTGACTTGTCAAAGGCAGGCATTTTTTCCAGATTCAGTTTTTCGCATTCTGCTTCTGTCAGTTCCGTCCATTCGCCATCTGCTGTCCGGTATTGAAGCAGGAAAGAATCCTCAGAAAGTGTCGGTCGTGTTGCATTGTTATTGTCAACCCAGCTGACATCAAAGCCCACTTCCACATTTTGTGCGTAGTTGACTGTGATAATCGTGACATCTGTCTTCTCTGCAATGGTTCCTGATACAGAGTTTTCGGATGTTGACGTCTTTGTTTCCGTTTCTCCTGCATCGTTTGTTGTGGTCTCTGTGACTGTATATTCTTTATTCAGCCGATAGCCATCCGCTGCTTCCTGCTGCAACGTATAAGTGATTCCCACCGGCACCGATACTTCCGATGGTTTTTTTTCGTTTGATTTATACGTTAGTTCTAATTTTCTTCCCTGATCTCCCTCTCCTGTAAGCTGCGGATATGTAAATACTGCTTTCATATTAAAAGACGGATTGTCGGTTCCACCTTCCGGAATAACTGTGGGCTTCAAGGTTAATTTCTGACTTTTCAGGCTCATCATCAATGTGCCCACTGCACTGGTCAGATTGGCAGGATCTTTCATATCCACTGAGATTGGCGTGTCGCTCTTGTAATACGGCAGTGCCGGTTCTACATTGACTGTGCAGGAAGTCACCTGATGCTCCACTCCATTTTCATCTGTAATGCTCTTTGGAATATTTTCAATGATAAAGTCACCGCCGCCATCTCCGTCATGTGCAAATTTCAGATAATAGTTCTCCTTCGATATATCATGCTGGGCACAGGATGTTACTGTCTGTACCTCGCCGTTGCTGTCGATATAGGTTTGCACAATGGTAATTTGTTGATCAAACTCTAACGGTCGAACCAGGTCTTTCCAGTCTGTGCCATCCAGATTTTCATTGAATACTATCGTGCCGGACACTTTAAAGGTTCCTGTCACAACTTCCTGTGCAACCGGTTCTTGCTCTTGTGCGTACATTTGAGTCTCTTCTGTTTCCTGAGTCTCTTCCGTTTCCTGAGTTCCTTCCGTTTCCTGTATATTTTCTGTCTCAAGATCGGCAAATCCTTCTGTTTCCCGGAAATCCTCCATCTCCGAATCGGCGGTCTGTCCCTCCACCGTATTCTGTGCTGTCGTATGATATTCCGTCGCACTTGCCGGAAAATTTACATTCGAAGCCAACATCAGACCTGCAAGTATTCCGCTTAATACTCTCTTTCGTATCGATTGTTTCATCTATCTTCTCCTTTAAACTTGCTTTGAGAGATTACCTATGCCGTAAAATCCCATAACTGCATCATTGTCATAAAGCGGAACGACGACGATGGAATGAATATTCTGCCGTTTCAGGTTTTCGTACTGCAACGGATCATCCTCCCGCATTTTCTCTAAGTCATCAAACTAGTTGCCTTATACGGCAGGCTCTGCCGCTCAAAATAGTTTTTCATTACCACATCACCACCAATGTAGATGGAATCCAGAAACTGATTATATGCGTCCCTGTTCCCAAAACTGTGGGGATTATACAATCTTATTTCAAGCACGTCCTCCGGCGATGCTGACGGAAACACCCACGATACCCACGTGCTACCGCACATATCCGGGAACTTTTCATGGCTTGATTCATATAGGATTTCCCCGTCCCTGCATATATCCACACCGATGTGGTTTAGATAAAATCTTATTTCTGCCCCCTCCAACAGTTCTGTATCAAATCTGCCACGGAGCGTTACAGCCCCGTTATAAGAAGACAGATCTGTTTTTGCGTCAAGCATCTGCCATTCTCCGCCACCTTGACTGTACTCGCCTGTAAAATGAACAGGCATGGGGATTGACATGACAGCCTGATGACTTTGGCAGCTAGCTGATATTACAAGAAGTCCTGCTATGAAGAACATAACTGTATACAGAATTAAATTTATTGGTATTTTCTTCAAAGTATCACTCCTTAGTGAAAAATTTTTTTTATTATATCATAAATAACCTCGCCATTCCACAAAAAAGGACGTACCACCATTTCTGATGATACGTCCTCACTACTATCTGGCTTTATCTTCCCTTACCTTCGATACTTCCTTATGTGCTGCCTCCTGCTTCACCTCATCCACACCTCTAGCCTCAAATGCATCTACATTATACTGATACTCCTGCGGCTCAGCGACCGTCGGTGAATATACAACCTCTGCTTCTACTCGCTCAGTTTCTGCCCTCTCCGGCTCTGCCTCTGCCCTGTCAGTTGCTTTTTGCTTCTCACTCTTCGTATTCTTCATACACTTTTCCTTATCTATCCGCACATTCATAGCCAGATTATCCAGCTTATCAATCGAAGCGTCCAGATGTAGCTCCATTGATACAAACAACTCTTTCACTGCTTTCATAGGTGCAAGCACCGCTTTGGTTATTGTATGCTTCTGTTCTTTCTGTAAATAATCCACCTCCAGCTTATCCGCAAAAGTACGGAATGCATTGGCTGCTGTCTGTCCTGCCTCACGAAGCCCTTTACCAAGCAATGCCGTTTTAGCTATATCATTATCCGTAGTTCTGATTACACCTCTTACATTCTCCCGGATATTAAGAAGTTTATTCTTAATTTCTAAGAGCTCTGATACTCTGTATAATGCAGCTCTGCCTTTTACCTTTGCTTCATCTACAATACTTTTTGCAGTAAATTTCACCTGTTCTTTAACTTCATGCACCTGTGATTTTATCTGTTCACGTCTGGTATTAAGTCGCTCCTGTGCATCTGATAATGCCTTTTTAGCATTATTGATAAGCGTATCTTCCTGCATTTCTTTGATCTGGTTCTGCATATTGGTGAGTTCTTCCGTCATGGAATCAATCTTTTTCTCCAGTCCGTCCACATAGCTGCATATCTCAAATACATCGTTCGCCTGCTCTTTCATGGCATTTTCCTTTAATAATTCGAGAAGTTCCCTTATGACCTCCTCATTGGTAAGTATTTTTCCTGCTTCCATATCCACATCTGTTCCTCCATTCATAAATGGGGCAGCCTTGGCCGCCCCCTGTACTCTGATTACTAATTATCGAAAGGGTATTGCCTCTTTATCCTTATCCGGGTTTCCATGTGTTTTACAAAAATAACGTACATTTTCTTTAGAACTGCCAATAACAACTGCGATTGCTTTATATCCAAGCCCTTTAAGACGGAGATTTATAATCTGCTTCTCCATTTCTGATCTTTCCTTGGTGACTGCATTAATCTGTAATAATATTGTGTACTGATATTTCTATCTAAAGTTCTTGAACTCCAGCCTTCCTGTGCAGCTTCGTTCATATACCACATTCTTGCATTTTCATCCGGCACACGTAAAAGTGCTCTAAAATGTGTCCAATTCAGATTGTGAACGCATGCGTTCACAATCTGCTCATCTGGAAAAACAAGATAAAATTTACGAAAATATTGCAGATTTCTTTTTGAAAAGCTTTTTCCATATTCTTTTGTAAGTTCATCCGCTAATAGATTTTACCAAACGGC
>NZ_JBBMEK010000238.1:0-5151 GCF_040096555.1 Coprococcus intestinihominis
ATAAATCGCTATTTTGTTAGCTGAAGTATTGAATTTTCAAGGTGCGAAGCCCATTTTAGGTATGGGAAGTCTTAGTAGATAACATGTTGATTTTCTCATAAAAAATATTATATTAATGGACAGCATAATTTACAACCATCAATTGTATATTTTTTTGTTCATTAATGGTCACTTGTTTTAAAAAGTGTCTAATTGTGATTTTTGTCATTCAACCGGTGCCTTTGCGTGCTGCTTACAGCTGTGTTTTGTCCAGTCTTTCGATGATTTTCTTATTCATCCGGTCATAGGAACGCCACGACTCCTGACTGTCTGCAATGCCGACCTTCTCACAGATATACCTGATAAGCCACATCACATATTGCATAAAGCAAAAAAGGAATCCACTTGGGATTCCTTCTCTACTCAGGTTTTTATAAATCATGCAGAAGATGGGAGTTGAACCCACACGAGTGTTACCTCACTAGAACCTGAATCTAGCGCGTCTGCCATTCCGCCACTTCTGCGTGCTCACTTATAATACCAGATGCTTTTGAAAAATGCAAGCCTTTTTTTGAAAAAATTTAAATTTTTTCAAAAATAATGACTTTTATCGTATCGACGGACTGCTGCGCTCCGGAGAAATTATTCTTTGAATGCGAACATACGCTGTCCGATATAGTTAAATCCGGTGAACAGACACATACCGGCAAGCATGGCTGCATTCTCCTGAATCTTCTGACCGGCGCCGGATAATATGTACATAACAACCGGTTTTGCAATACCATAGGCCAGCACATAGCATACCGCTATGTTAATGATAAATTTCGCCACCTGCTTCCATGAACGTTCTTTATTCTGGAATGTAAAATACTTGTTCAGGAAAAAGCTCAAAATACTCGTCAAAATATAATTGGCTGCAGATGACACCCAGTAACTGCAGGATGCCAGATTATACAGACCAAACATGATGGCCGTACCGACAACGGTGTTAATACAGCCGACAATGATAAATCTCAATAATTTCTGATCAACCAGACTCAATATCTTTTTAATCATTCTGCTTCTATGCCTCCTTGGTTTTGCCGGATTTAAACTGTTCTGCCTCCTCAATCGGATGCATCAGCCCGTCTTCCACCCACACATTATTTTCCAGATGAATTTTATAAACACAACAGTTTGAAAGTCCTGACCGCCAGAAGTCTTTCAATTCACAGTGATTGATACAGCTCATAATACCTCTCAAAGCAGCCCCATGAGAAGCAGCCAGCACAGTATGTACACTTTCATCTGATGCCGCCATTTCTGACAGCATATCCAGGAATTTCTGTGCACGGGTCTGCAGTTCTTCAATACTCTCTGCACCTTCCGGAGGAATATAAGACTCCGGTGCATCAAATAAATCCTTAATCAGCGAATACGGCTTGCCTTCATCTACACCAAAATCCATCTCACGGATTCTTGCATCAGGCTGCACTTCTTCAAATGTTCTGCCCGAAACGATGGCTGCCGTCTTTCTTGCCCGCACAAGTGGACTTGCAAAAACTCTGTCGAATGTAATATTCTGCTTTTCAAACCACTCCGCCGCAATGCCTGCCTGCTGAATCCCCTTGTCATTTAATGGAATGTCGCTCATTCCCTGTATGAGACAGCGTTTGTTGAAATCTGTCTCTCCATGCCGTATAAAATATACAATCATCTTCTATTTCCTCTTCCTGTTGTTGTTTACATAAACCAGATTTCTTTATTTGTCGACGACACACTGACAACGCCTGCCTGCAAAAGAGACATCACATCTTCCTTGTCCGACACAAGCCCTCCTGCAATAACCGGAATCTGCGAAATTCGACAAACTCTTTTCACAACCTTCGGCATCAGTGCCGGCAGTACCTCAATGACATCCGGTCTTGCCCCCTTCACATGCTTCTGAATATTCTCGTAAGCCATGGAATCGATGACAAATAAACGCAGCACCGATGTAAGTCCAATCTCGCCTGCATGTTTGATCAATGCAGGTTTTGTCGAAATAATACCATCAGCTTTTGTATATTTTTTTATAAAATCAACCGCTACATCCTTGGCAGAAAGGCCATTGATCAAATCCAGATGAACCAGTGCCATCTTTCCTGCCTGTTTCACTGTATCTACAATATCCGCGATATTGCAGATATCTCCATATAAAATAAAAACAACCTGAATGTCACTTTTCAGACATTCCTTCAGGCCATTATCATCTTTTATGGCTGCTATAACCGGAGAATCCTCCAGTGCATCTTTGAACTCTCTGTTCATTATTCTATCCCTCATTCTGTCATCATTCCTGTTTATGCTGTCTCAGAACAATGCTCATCCTTCCTCATCAAAATCTATGATGCCCTATGACGATGACACACTTCTTGCTAACGCTCATTATATAATGAAATGTCCTGCTTCGCAAGACGAAACGCCAAAAAGACTGAGGCTTCACAGCGTTATTTTTTTTACATCTCCCGTATAAGCCGGTGCTGTACGATCCAGTGTTCCCTCTGTGGATGCCACACAGGCTGCCACAACGAGGTCACCGGTTGCATTGGTTGCTGTATGAATCTGGTCAATAATTCTGTAAATACCTGTTACAAGACCAATAACTTCAACAGGAATTGTTTAAAGAATTCCATCTTTAATCTGACTGAAAGCTCATCCTACAAATGAAGAAATTAATAAATTGTAAACAGTTATACTCAAACCAATATTAACAAGAGGAATCCTGTTTACAAAAGATAAAACAGCCGGTACATGTTGATCCTAAAATCAATATATACCGGCTAATATTTTATACGGCAGCATTCGCAATCTTCAAACATCCCACTCTGAATGTACCTATGTATATTTACCTCTTCTACAGCCTATTCTGCCAACGTATATATTCTGATGTATTCCTCCTCACTTTCATCTTTAAGATTACAATAATGCCCTTTGATATCCAAAGACTGAATTTTTCCTGTGTCGGCCAGTCGACTAAATACATACCATGATTTTCCGTTGTCTTTAAAACTTACAACTGTATTATAGGCATCTTCTCCATCAATGACATATTCAGTTCCATCTGTATACTTCAATATGCTATTTTTATCCATTCAGTTTTTATTCATTCTATTATGCCGCCTCGACTGCGCCTGCTGCCACAATATTGACGCCTGTACCTGCCACATTTTCAAGGACAACATCACCGATAGCCACCGGTGCCTGAATTGTCACGCCTTTTAATGCTGCTACACATTCAAAAATCTTATCCTTCGGAATATCGGACTGTGTTTTGACATTGATCATCGGAGCAGCGCCGCCGCTGACTCTGACAGTTGTCGTGACGATACGTGTCGGATTAGTGACTTCTTTTCTGGCATAAATATCGCCCTTTTTGCAAGTGTTGCCTTTGACTTCTACAACTTCTTTACCATTCATTGTCACTGTGAGAGCGCATCCCAAAGGACAGCCGATACAGGTTAATTCTCTTGTTTCCATTCGTTATGCCTCCTCAATTTTGATTGTAATATGCTTCAAATCAGGGTAATCTGCCAGTTTGGATTTCTGCAGGATCACCTGCTCCATTTCTCCCGGTGCCATGACCGGACGTTTGCGTTTGCTGATGAGTTCATCATCAAAATAAGTCGCAATGGCACAGTTTTTATAAACATCTCCCACACGGAAACGAACTGTCAGAGTATCTTCCATTTCTGTCGGGCGGATATATTTTGGCACTGTGTAACGCACGCCATCTACCGGCAAAATTTCAACAGTTTTTGCATCGGCTGTCTTGCCCTCCTTAATATAAGCTGCAGCATTCTTTCCGGCTGTTCCGGCTTCCTGGGAAACATAATCCACCAGGTCATGCACATGCAGCACGTTGCCGCAGGCAAATACGCCGTCGATATTAGTTTCCAGACTGTCATTAACAATCGGGCCGGATGTAATCGGGCTTAAGTCAACACCGGCACTCTTACTCAACTCATTTTCAGGGATCAGACCACAGGACAGAAGCAGTGTATCACATTCATAGCGTTCTTCCGTGCCCGGAATCGGACGGCGGTCAGGGCCAACCTCTGCAATTGTAACAGCCTTTACACGGTCTTTGCCTTCAATATCAACAACTGTATGACTAAGTTTCAGCGGAATATCGAAATCATTCAGGCACTGAACGATATTTCTCTTTAATCCGCCGGAATAAGGCATCAGCTCTGCCACAACCTTCACTTTGGCACCTTCCAGTGTCATACGTCTTGCCATGATCAGGCCGATATCACCGGAACCAAGGATAACCACTTCACGGCCCGGCATATAGCCTTCCATGTTCACCAGACGCTGTGCGGTACCTGCGGAGTAAATACCTGCCGGACGATAACCCGGAATATTCAAAGCCCCTCTTGAACGTTCACGACATCCCATGGCCAGAATCACGGCTTTGGCCTGAAGAAGAATCATGCCTTCCTCACGGTTCATGGCAGTGACAACTTTTTCATGGGAAATATCCATGACCATTGTATTTAATTTATATTCAATCTTTCTCTCTTTGACCTGTTCGATAAATCTTGCTGCATATTCAGGCCCTGTCAGTTCTTCTTTAAATGTATGAAGACCGAAACCGTTGTGGATACACTGGTTCAGAATACCGCCAAGCTGTTTGTCTCTTTCAAGAATCAGAATACTTTCAATACCGTTGTCTCTTGCAGCAACAGCGGCTGCCAGACCAGCAGGGCCACCGCCAATAATAATCAAATCATATGCTTTCATCATGCGCCCTCCTATAATTCCTTGTTGGTACCGATAACGATATTGGAACCAACACCGTTCTTTGTAATGTCAAACATTCTCATTGGCACTTCACGCTCAAGAATTTCCATCGTTCTCGGTGAACAGAAGCCTGCCTGGCACCGTCCCATACCGGCTCTTGTACGACGTTTCACACCATCCAGGGAACGTGCCCCCAGCGGACGGTGAATGGCATCCAGAATCTCACCCTCCGTGATCATCTCACAACGGCAGATAATATTGCCGTATGCAGGCTGTTTCTTAATCAGTTCATTTCTTTCTTCCAGTGTCAGTGTATCCGGATGAAGAATGCCTTTTCTGATCGGGTTGAACTTGTCGTTAACTTCAGGATTCAGCATCTCTTTCACCCTGTCTGCCACCATCACTGCA
>NZ_JBBMEK010000239.1:0-5056 GCF_040096555.1 Coprococcus intestinihominis
TACTTGGCTCAGTAGAGCCATTGAGCAAGAAGCCCCCACTTCAAAATCTGTGATTTAAGTGGTGGGAGCATGTCACATGAAGTACTGCTGCGATACTCCGGATAAATAAAAATAAGAGAAACCCCGAGTTTTTAACGAGCCTGATTTCACATAATGTTCTGAAAACGTTTGGCGATGAGCCTGTTTGCAGAACATTATGTGAAATCAGGTGACTCAAAACTCGGGGTTTTTTCATTTTAATTTTGGAGAAGCTTCAGCAGTTCCTCTTTTGTCAGCTGGCTGGCAGTGACGCCTTCTTCTGAAAGTATCTGATCCGACAGAGCCTTTTTGTTTTCCTGCAGTTCCAGAATCTTTTCTTCAATGGTATGTCGGGCAATCAGCTTGTAGACAGTGACTGTATGTGTTTGACCGATACGGTGTGCCCGGTCTGTTGCCTGATTTTGGGCAGCTGCGTTCCACCATGGGTCATAGTGGATGACGATATCTGCTCCGGTAAGATTGAGACCTGTTCCACCGGCTTTTAGAGAAATCAGGAAAACAGGAATTTTGTTTTCATTAAAAGCATTGACAAGGCGGGTGCGCTGCTCACTCTTTGTACTGCCGTCCAGTCGATAGTAGAGAATGCGCTCTGCTTTCAGGCGGCGTTCAATCACATCCAGCATAGATGTGAACTGTGAAAACAGAAGAATTTTGTGGCCGCCAGCCATGGCATTTTCAATGAGCTGGATACAGGTATCCAGTTTCGCTGAGCCGCCATGGTAATTTTGATAGATTAAGGACGGGTCGCAGCAAAGTTGGCGCAGTTTGGTTAATTCAGCTAAAATTTGGATTTTACTCGTCTTAAACATACTGTCGCTCTGCTGTTCCAGATCTTTCTGGAGTTTCAGTGTATTGGCAGTGTAAAGCTTATTCTGTTCATCCGTCATCTGGGCATAAACCGCATGCTCCAGTTTGTCCGGCAGTTCCTTTAAGACATCTGTTTTCAGACGGCGCATGATAAATGGACGAACAAGCTGCTGAAGTCTTGTGGCGGCAATTTGATCTTTATTTTCTACAATCGGCTGTTCCAATTCTGAACGGAAATAAGCATAAGGATATAGAAATCCCGGCATCAAATATTCAAAAATGCTCCACAATTCACTGAGGCGGTTTTCTATCGGGGTACCGGTCAGAGCAAAACGTGTGACAGAGTGGATGCTGCAGACAGAACGTGCTGCCTGAGTACGATGGTTTTTGATATATTGCGCTTCATCGATAATCTGATAATGAAAATGAAGATTGTCATATCTTGCAATGTCACGTTTCAGCATGTCGTAGGAAGTGATGAGTACATCATAATCCGCATAGTGTGTCAGTAATTCCTGCCGTTCCTGGGCAGTACCGGTGATGAGCAAGGTTTTCAGATTGGGTGCGAAATGCTCGATTTCACTGTCCCAGTTGTAAACAAGTGACGAAGGGCAGACGATCAGACTGACAGGAGGCGGACATGCTGTATGAGAAGCAGTATCTGTCAAATCGACAGTTTTGGATATCGCTTCAAGTCTGGCATGTTCCAATAGTGTGATGATCTGCAAAGTTTTTCCAAGTCCCATATCGTCAGCAAGGATACCGCCAAATCCAAGCTGTGCAATGGTACAGAGCCAGCGATAGCCGGTTTTCTGATAGTCACGCAGAATGGGTTTCATGGCATCAGGAACTTCATAATCGCTGTCAGCCACAGATTTCATATCACGAATCAGTGATTTGAAATAACGGTCTCTATGGGACTGTATATCACTGTTGTGGCTGGTAAGAACGGCATCAATATAGGATGCGCGATATAAAGGCACAGAAATCCTGCCACCACGGATAGCCTGTTCAGAGAGCCGAAGTCCGTCAGCTAATTCAGACAAAACGCTCAGAGAATTATTCTCCAATTTGAGAAATTCTCCGGATTTCAATTTGTAGTATTTCTGTCGGCGTCTGTAACTGTTCAGAATGCCGGCCAGCTCTTCATAAGGAAGACTGTCAGAGTGGATATCTATTTCCAGCAGACCGTTAGAGACGGAAACACCGACAGCGGTCCGCGGCGCTGACAGGATGCGTATACGTTTCATATTCGAAGATATGAAAACTTCAGCCAGTTCGTAAAAATGAGGCAGTCCCTGTTCCAGAAAGAGGAAAGCAGCCTGATCATCATGACTGATGATAAAATCAGCATCAGCAACAGGGGAATCTTCATTCCCGGATACTGCGGCAGGCTGAAAATAAGTCTGAATAGCCGTCAGGATTCTGTTCTCCATAGCGGCATCACGGAAACCATCTTCACAGGAGATAGGCGTGGCAAGAGAAAATGTTTCTTCGCCATAACGAGCATAAGCTGTACAACTGATGATATTCTCAGCCGGATTGTCAAGGTAAATACTGAAATGCGCTTCAGGCGGTTCATAATCGGTCAGATCAACACCTTCAGTGTGAAAATCCGTATGGGCTTCCAGATGCTTCAGTACACTGCCGTAAAAAGGTCGAAGTTGTTTCTCGGAAAGTGTGATTTCACGGACCTTCTGACGATTTAACTCTGTCAGATAGGGCTGCATGTCCTTTTTGAAGGCTTCTGAGCAGCGATACAGGATTTTATCTTTTAGAATCCAGAATGTCCGGGCACCGGAGAGTATCAGACAATCTTCGATGGTCAGATGGTAGGTGTCACTATCTTCGGCTTTGAGTTCAAGTGTAAGTTCCGGGTCTCCGTCTGTAACATAAATGGGCCGGATATGATCATCGAGATCAAACAGAAGCGTATGTCCGATCATCATATTCAGAAACATGTCGACAGCGGTTGGAGACAGCGGAAGGTAACGCAGTGCTTTCATTGTCTGGAAACGATAAGTGCTGTCCTGAACACAGTGGAAATGGTATTCGTACTCTTCAATCCGCTGCATAATAAACGCCAGCATGTTGCGGCTCTCAGTAGTGAAAGCCTCAGGTTCATGGAAAAATTTCAGATTCTTTCCATATTGAAATAATTCACCTTGACGAATAAGGCGGGCAAACTCCAGCAAGTCTTTGATGACGTATTTCTTGCTGGTGCCGATTTTGAAGTCGACGGAAAGTTTATGATATTGGTTATGAAGAATTGGCTCCAATTCAATCAGAACTTTGGTTTCAGATGCTTCAGCAGGATAGTGGCTGCCGGAAGATTGATGAATATAAGATTCAATCAATGTCTGGCCAATCCGATTTTGTTTTTTTGACGGAAAGCTTGTTTGAATATGTCGTCTGGAGATATATTTCAAAAGAATAGCGACGCAGTGGCAGCAGAGCCCTTCTGATTGGTAAAAATCGGAGCAGGAACATAAGCTGCCGACAATCTGGCTCTCATCTTCATCGATGGATACCTGGGTTTCATGTTCACTGCCGTCTGCATCAAGGACAGTAGCGGTGATCATAGGGGTATCTGTCAGTGTGTTAATATCCGTTTCAAAGTTTTTAATGCGCTTATCGATCAAAAAAATATCCTGACCTTTTCGATAATCTGCATCAGAGGAGGCTTTGATAACAGTCATTCTGGTAATTGCCATGAAAACTCCTTTCAGCTGTGAATGCGTGTTCGTGCTGCACAGCGTATAGCAGGCCGGAATAGCCGCAACCTGCTGTAATCGTAAACTTCATTATAGCATATTTGACAAATTCTGTCCGCAGTTTGAAACGAATAAGAAAAAATATGCAGATATCACGGCAACATTTAAAGGATGTCTGGAAAGCCATGATTTTATTGGATTTTTTGAGGATTAAGCAATAATTTACACCTTATTTACAACTTTGGAAGAGCGAATCGGTAATCAAGATGTAGGGGAACTGAAAGAGATATGTTTTGAAAATTAGAAAATGATAAATGCAGGCATAATCTCAAAGAACAATGGGAAGTTGCCGATTTTTTACAAAAGAAATCTTGACAGTAACATCGGAAACTGTATAATAATATTAACAGAACCCACCACGCCTTTGATTTTTCATGCGCAACTCGGTGGGATTTTTATTTATGGGGTGTTTTACGTATCAGTATCCAAAACAAATATTAACAATAGAACAACAAGTGCAATCTTATGCAGATGCAGGAATGGAGATTACATCTCGTGAAGATGTAGAGAAAGTATTAAAGACAATTGGGTTTTATCGTTTGAGAGGCTACTCGTTTCATTTATATGATAATGCCACAAAGAAGTTCTAATGATGTGTTTATCAAACATAATTTTGACAATCATGATGGCGAGGTGCCTGTATGGGCAACTGTTGAAGTTCTTTCATTTGGAATGCTATCGAAGATAATTAAGAATTTGAAAACGGGTACGGGAAGTTCATACTTTATCTTGGCATCAAACTACCAGTATAAATCGAAAAAAGGAAATTTGGTAAAACCATCACAGAAAATGCTTACTTCATGGATACAGGGCGTTTCGGTATTGCGTAATATGTGTGCTCATAATTCCAGAATTTATAATCGCACAATACATACAACACCAGAAATTTTGGATGTAGATAAGATTACGCCACCACCAGCACATAATGGTCTGTATCAAATTTTACTGGCAATGAAGTATCTGCGTTCATCCGATGAGGAGTGGATAGTATTTGTAGATGCTTTCGACAAGCTGATTCAAAATAATAGTGATGTGGTCGGTCTAACAGCAATGAATCTTCCAACAGATTGGAAAGACCATTTAAGTGTATAAATGCAGTGGGACTGCATAAAATAGTAAAACAGACCTAACCAAGCATTTCGCTCAAATCGGTTAGGCCTTCGGCGGAGTGTTGCGATAAGCGCTTCGCCATTTTTATTTTGATGAAGAACATTCATAATACAGAGTGATGGAAAACGCTACAGTACAGTCAAGACTGTGTGAGGAGTACCGCATCTGGAATTTCAGATGGGATGATGCGTATAAGGATATGATGAAATATTCTGTTTGTAACATGAAGAAATAAGGAATATACTTAAGACTAAAACTTCCCACACCGATACGGTGTGTTGAACCTTGAAAATTCAATATTTCAGCCAATAAAAAAGGCATAAACC
>NZ_JBBMEK010000240.1:0-5051 GCF_040096555.1 Coprococcus intestinihominis
AAAAAGAACTTCGTACACGTATTGCTGCATGGGAAGGCAAGAAGACAGACGATTTCCAGTATGAACCGGAACGCGCCGAATTAAAAGCCCAGATGAAAGACTGGCTGGCTGAGAAACTCGGTGTCGATGATGAGAAGAAGCTGCTTATCGCCAATCGTAAGTATTTCGCTACTTGCATGGCCGAGCTGGTTTATGAAGAAACTGTCCGTCCGAACATGAAGGACTTTATTCATTAAAAAAGAAGAAATAGCATCCCCATTGATATGATACCTGATATGATACCTCTAAAGTAGATGCTATTTCTTTTTATTTTATCATCAATCGTAAATTATTCACCTGCAGTTCAATCTCTGCCAGCTTCGCTTTGTCCTGCAGCAAGTTCATAATGTAGGCTTTATTGACGCTCATGCTCTTTGCAATAAGGAACTGTGCTTTCTTATAATCCTGAGCCTTAATATAAGCCTGCACAGACGCAAGGTCCGTCGGTCCATTATATTCCGGACCAAGAAATGCCGGTGCTGTTGCTTCCATATAATAAAACGGCAATATGTGATCTGCCACATACCCGCAGTCATAACCTGCAAATTCCACCGTCAAAGTCACTTCATCCGCATCCCGCTTACCGCCGCACTGAATATCAAAATTCTTCAGCTGGATCGGACCTGTAATCGGGGCCAGAAGCTGTTCAATCTGAGGCTCCACTTTGCCTTTACTGCTGTTTAATGCCTGGGCAACCATTTCATTCTTCTTACGAGCAGGCAGCATTTTGATCATCTGAGCCGTAAACGGCGGCAGTTTCATACCGCCCATCTGCTCCGGATGCTGTTTGGCCATCTCCAGCATATTGTTCAGAAATTTATCGTAATTAATATGGCCAATGGCCAGTATCATCTTAATCATTTAGTTCATCTCCAGTTTCAATTCTGTATGACTCAAATTGTCAAGACTTGTCACTGGTGCTGTTTCGATTTCCGGAATCACTGACTGTGCTTCTGTATTCTCTTCCGCCTCATTCGCTTCTGCAGCAGCCATAACCGGTGCTCTCAGATTCGATGGGCTTGTCACATACCAGACCACATCCACATTCTCCAGTGAAATAATCGCCTCTGAAATCGGCACTCTCGCTTTCGCACAGCACTCAGCAGGGTCGCTGCAGTAGAAAGTATCTGTCTCTGCATCATAGTCCGTCAGCGCAATGGCATGAGGCTTATTGGAATCATAGGCAACAATTCCTTCCGGATGTTCTTCCAACAGTTTCTTCAGATCCTCCACAGAGGATACATAATCATGCGTCATAGTCACACCATCATACGTAAATGTCCATGAAATACCGACGCCTTCTCTCCATGCAACGCTCCCTACACTGCTCTCCGTAATATCTTCCCAGTTCTCAAAACCTGCCAGCATTGCCGCCCTGCGCATAATCATGGCCGAAGACGCCAGTGTACAGGTCCCCCGTCTTGACTGTTTGATAAATACATTTTCATCATTCAATTCTTCAAAAGTAATATCTTTCGTGGCTGTTTCCTCTGCCGCCTGAGCCTGACCGCAGTTTACAATGACGATCATCAACACCAGACTCAGCAAAAGCATCCATTTCTTCATTCTCTAAAAACCTCGCAAAATTTAATATTCCGGATTTGAAAACAAATCCCAAGCTGCCATTTTCACACGGCACCCGCTAAGTGTAATATATTTGTAATATTTTCGCAATAGATTTTAGAGTTTTTTAAGATTTTTAATTAACAATTTAGCAACATTTTTCTACATGACATTTCGAAAATTCAATTCATAACTGAAAATTCGAATCGCATTGTCCTTTTCTGCTGCCAATTTCAATGTTTCAGGCAAAGTTGTCACACACACAACTGCATAGACTTTCCTGTCTGCTGCATTTTTCTGAATACGTTTTCTCTGAACCGCCATATCATCCAATATCTGCAGATAAAACTCCTCATAATCTGCCCTCTGAACAGTCTCAATGACATAAATATTGTCCTCACGATCCAAAGCGATCAGCTGACCGTCTCCCCGCTCTTCACACAAAGTTAACGGCAGGCCGAATATATGCTTCTTCTGTTTCAGATCATCCGCAATCATCTGTGTCAGCGTTGGGCCTGAAAAAGCAATATTCGCTGCTGTTTTGACCATGCTCCCGGATTGATCCTGATCCGGCGCCTGCCTATTGATTTCAGTCTTCTGACCTTTCGTCTCCTTTTGCTCAGCAAAATGGTTATCCGCTGTACCTGCAGACTCCTCGACATCTGTCGTATCTTTATTCTTCTTTGTCTTGATTCGATCATAAAGCATATTGCCATAGACAATAATTACGATGATTCCCAAACCAATTAGAAAGTACATGTACCTTCCCTCCTGTTATTTACTGCTGTAAGAATATGCATTGGAAACCTTAGCATTATTGGAAGTCAGTTTCACATCCTCCCGGTAATAAGCAACCACCGGTGTACCAAGCTCAACATTCTTATAAATCGTGTCCGCTGCATCATATGGCAAATTGATACAGCCATGTGAACCGCCATTCTTATAGATACTGCCGCCAAAAGAGCTTCTCCAGCTTGCGTCATGCAACCCCACATTGTAAGCAAACGGCATGAAATACGTAACGTCTGATTCATAATCTTCGCCCTTCAATGTCGCCGGACTCTGTCTGCTGATAACCTTGAAAACACCGTCCGGTGAACCATTGCCGTTATTAAGATTACCCGAAACAAGATCTGAATCTACCACAAGAGAGCCATCTTTGTAATACCAGAGATGCTGATTTGTATAGTCAATTTCTATGTATGTATTGCCAATATCATCTGCGCCTTCCACAAAAGCTCTCTGCTCGTATTTCGGTTCTCTTGTCACAGATTCACCATTCTTGATATCCTCAACAATCTGTGCAGCCTCCCCTTTCTTATTAATAACCCAGCCGTAATCACCGCCGCCGATTTTGACTGTATCCCCTGCAGTTGTTTCGAAGGACCTTGTTGCCGCATATGTATTATACTTGGAAGCCAATTGCTGTGCATAAGAGGCCGCCATATCGGAATCCACCGTAACAGACAGATCATCATTAATCGTCAGCCATGACAAAATGGTCGTGCCGTCCAGAACCTGCTCTGAGCCTTCTATCTCATAAGTGATCGACATATTCTTGTATTTCTCTGTTACCTGGAACTTCTCCTGCAGTTTTGGATCATCTGATGTCACTGACGGCTGAACGTAGTCATTGTCGCTCAGCCGTAAGACAGACTGACGGCTGTCAATGGCCGCCTTCACATCCAACATAATCTGCTCCTCAAGAGGCTGACTTCCTTGCTTCTCAGGGACAATCTCATAACCATTCTCTGTATACTTCAAATAGGCATCTTCCGGCTTAACAATGTTCTCTTCCTTAAAACAATCCATGGCTTCAACCAATGTCACCAGCTTTGATTCATCATACGTCATTTTTACCTCTACTGTATGAGAATGCTCCTTGCCTATATGTAAAGGCCACAGCATACTGTTCTGATCATCCATCATCTTCTGGATGCTGCCATCGGATTCATAATGATAATCAATATCTGATCCGCTGATATAAGAGACCCGGTCTTCTCTGTCGTGGACAGCCAGCAGATAATCCTCTGCCTCCTCCTTAATCTTCGCTTCTGCCGCCTCTCCCGTTCCCAGGGAAAAATTTGTCTCATTAATCACGGTTCCCGGATAAAAATGGTCATGGAAATAATATCCCACACCTGCATAGGCCGCTGCCAGCAATACAGCAACAGAGCTGATTCCAATGATCAGGCCTTTTTTGACCGACTTCTTCTTTTTTGCCATACCTCTTCCTCCATCATCTATCTATCATTCATCTATTCATCGTTATCTATGCATTACGTTCCTATCATACCATATTTTACCTAAATAATCTGTCTTTTTTATAAACAAATATGATTTCTCTCCTGATACGGCAAAAGGCCGCATATATCATGCAGCCTTATCAAAATAAATCCTGATTTCTGTTCCTTTTCCAACCTCGCTGGCCAGTTCCATCCGTGCACCGTTTCTGGCCACGATATGTTTCACTATGGCAAGTCCAAGACCGGTTCCGCCTGTAGATTTTGACCGGCTTTTATCCACACGATAAAAACGTTCAAAAATGCGTTCCTGATGCTCTTTGGAAATGCCAATACCGGTATCTTTGACCGACAGCACAATCTGATTATCCACCGGCATGACAGAAATGGTCACACTTCCGCCTTTATTATTATATCGAATGGCATTGTCACAGAGATTGTAGATTACCTCATCAGCCATTCCCTTCTCTGTACGAATCTTGCAGGACTCACCTTCCAGCTTCAGTGTCACATCATGCTTTTTCGCACTCATCTCCAACGTATCCATACAGTTTTCCGCCGCCTGATACAGATCTACCGTTTCCAGAACCACATCCTGCGTCGTTGCATCCAGCTCTGACAATCGAATCGTGTCATTGATCAATGTCAGCAGACGATCTGCACTCTTATGAATCTCACCACCAAACCGGGCAATATCCTTTTCCGATACCATCCCGTTTTCAATCAGTTCCGAGTAACCTGAAATAGCCGCCAGAGGCGTTTTCAGCTCATGTGATACATTGGCTGTGAAATCCTGACGCATACTGGCATTTTTCAAAATATCTTCATGCTGTCTGCGAATCGTATCAATAAATGGTTCCATCTCCTGATA
Organism: Coprococcus intestinihominis; assembly: GCF_040096555.1. NCBI lineage: Bacteria > Bacillati > Bacillota > Clostridia > Lachnospirales > Lachnospiraceae > Coprococcus > Coprococcus intestinihominis. The sequence continues at coordinate 4,717 of NZ_JBBMEK010000240.1, forward strand.
AACCGCAATTTCGTTGACATAATCCATGTTTTCAGCCATCTGTTCAATCGGTCTGAGCAGACTGTCTGTCAGCAGACGTCCCAGGAATGTACAGATAACAAACAAAATAACCACCATTACCGCGATGATCGGCAGCATTCCCTGCACAATACTGAGAACACTGCCTGTCTCCGTCGCCACACGGAGCACATTGCCGTCATTCATGCGCACAGCATAATAAAATGTAGATTTTGCCACTGTTTTAGACTGACGGACAGCCTGACCTTCACCTGTTTCAAACGCCGCCTTGATCTCCTCACGGTTGCTGTGGTTTTCCATGCCGCCGATATCCGCAT
>NZ_JBBMEK010000241.1:0-5047 GCF_040096555.1 Coprococcus intestinihominis
GTAATGGGTGCGGCATGTCTTGCCGACATTACGTCCTGTCATTGTATTTTCCATGATTAAAAATCCTCCGTTTATCCGTTTTTTATTCGACATGATGTCTTCTTTTAAGAGTACACTACCAATCGTCTTTTCACAAGTAAAACTTTTATAAATTTTCAGCTTTCACTTTTCATCCCCGGAAACATATGATAAAAGTAGAATTCCCCGGAGGATTTTTCCGTATGCATTTAAAAAAGTTTTTCTCAGCGGCTGCACTGCTTGGCTGTCTTACCATGATCTTTACCGGCTGCTCCCAAAAAAGTTCCGGCCTGACACCGGTCACCCTCAGCGAAGTTGCCCATTCCATCTTCTATGCTCCCATGTATGTAGCTATCGAAAATGGCTACTTTGCCGATGAAGGTCTGGATATTACTCTGGTGAACGGTTCCGGTGCAGATAATGTAATGACATCTCTCATATCCGGCGACGCAGATATAGGTTTTATGGGACCTGAGGCCACTGTCTATGTCTATAACCAAGGGGCACAGAACTATGCTGTCAATTTTGCCCAGCTGACACAGCGCGCCGGCAACTTCCTTGTTGCAAGAGAGGAAGAACCGGATTTCACATGGCAGGATTTGAAAGGCAAAACCGTTCTGGGCGGTCGTGAAGGTGGCATGCCTGAAATGATTTTCGAGTATGTTTTAACACTCAACAACATTGATCCGAAAAATGACCTGACTATTATCCAGAATGTGGATTTCGGACTGACGGCCGAAGCCTTTGCCAGCGGCACCGCCGACTATACCGTAGAATTTGAACCATTTGCTACCTCTCTGGAAATGAACGGCAACGGGCATGTTATCGCATCTCTCGGCGAAGACTCCGGCTATGTCCCATATACTTGTTTCTCGGCCCTTGAGAGCTATATTCAGGCGCATCCGGATATCATTCAGGCATTTACCAATGCCATCCAAAAAGGCCTGGATTACGTGGGCAGCCACACACCTGCTGAAATTGCGGATGTCATCCAGCCGCAATTTGAAGAGACTGATACCGATAAGCTCATTGCCATTATCGACCGTTACGCTGCACAGGATACGTGGAAGGAAGACTGTATTTTCACAGAGGAAGCTTTCAACTTGCTGCAAAATATCCTTGACCAGGCCGGAGAACTGACTGAGCGGGTAGATTATGGCACTCTTATTACAACAGAATTTGCCGAAAAAGCTGTTCAAGAATGAAATAACACTAAATCTCCGAGATAAATATCTCTTTTAAACAGCAATAACCTCAAAATCCATCCTACTCAAAAACTGAGTTTGGATTTTGAGGTTATTTTACTGCCAAAATTACTGACCCGCTACTTTTATTTTTTGCCACACATAATCATGCATCAGCCCATTCGGACACCAGTCCATAGTCAGTTCTTCCAGTAATGCCATATCTCGGTTTGCATAGGCTTTCTCTATTTCATAACAGTAAAAAGAAATCAGTCTGTCCACAAACGCTTCTTCTGATTTTCCTGCACTGACTGCACGTATCCTTTCTACAAACTCATCACAGCTATTTTGACTGTCCTTCTCCTGGCCTTTGCAATTTTCTGTCATTGCTGCAAGTATCTCTCCTATCTCATCAAACGCCCTGGATACTCTGCTTTGTCGTCTGACATCCGATATTTCAAGTTTTTTCTTCTCTTCCTGCAGAAATTGTCTCCAAATCAGCTTGAATCCTTCATCAATTTCACCTTTTCCCTTAATATATCCATTAAAAGGCGCTGTTATTGAATACCATCTTCCGTTCAGCTTCTCAACATATCTTTTTCTTTCTTTTACCGTTGTATTTTTTACAAGATATTTTTCATATATTTGATTTGTCGGGCTTATAAACTGCGTTTTTATCACAGCAGTCAAACGACGTAATATCAGATTTTTCGACCACCCCATATCAACAATATCCAAATGTCCTGTACTATTTATCCACTGAATAACAAATGATACACTCGCATAATTCATATCCCACTGACTGTTATTTATTTTCTCAAAATTCACTTTAAAGTACCTCGTGTTATATTGCTAATAACTTTTTTGTTTTTGCAGTTGTAAACTGGATAACCGGACCAGAAAACAGAATAGTGGCTATTGCACATATACCAAACTTTCCGCCTAATGCAACACCGACAATCACCATCAAAACATCCAGTATCATCCGCACACCTTTCACCTGCCAGTGATTCTTCTCGGCAAGCGAAAAAGTTAGAGCCTCATACGAGCCCCGCCCCATAGACGCTGATGCATAAAATCCGGTACCGACAGCAAACAACATAACTCCTAATATCATAATGACTGCATTTAGCCATAAATGTGAACTATATACATGGGCATCTGCAAATAAATCTACACAAAAACTGTACACCAACTGATACAAGATTGTGCCGATATTCAGCTGTGAACGATCATAAAAAAATACAAAAACTATCATTATCAAAGCCACTATCAGAGAAGCCATACCAATACTTATATGAAATGTTTTTGACATGCCTTGCCATACGATTGCGAGGGTCGCCCCTCCAAATCCCGCATACAAGGCCAACGTGATGCCATATGCTGCAAGCATCGATCCCAGCACAATAATCATTATCTTTTTTATCCATTCCATTCTTCCCATTGCTATAACCTCTTTCTGTACGGATACTAAAACAAACGAAAACGATCTGCTCTTAACCAATCGCACTCATTATCTGCATAAAAAAAACTATAGACTTAACTGTTATGTTCAGAAACAGTAGAAATCTATAGCCTTCATTATTCGTTTGCCGAGACAAGCTCCGTATTCATTTTAATTTATCATACATACTTTCAGAGCTTTTGTCAATACTTTTTTTTATTGACAAAGGCTCTGTTTATTATCTTCAAGCACTGCGGTCTATTCGGCAGCTTCATCACCGAAAGGCGTTCTGTCATCCAGTGCATAGGCCTTCAGCTCTCTTGCATCCGCCAGATACTGATCCGCCTGGCTTTTATAATCAGCTTCAGAAGACGCAGACACAAGCACCGTCTCAGTGATCATCTCACCATCGTATTTATACTGCACAAGCTCATACTTATCATTCTGGTTGTTGAATGCCAAGAAGCCATACTTCGTTGACAAGTAGGCTGTATCAATGGCCATTGCACCAATGGTTGTCACTGCTCCCTGATTGCATGAATAAACACTCATGGCCTCTTTACCGACAATCAGTTCCGGTGAACTGTTGCCTGTCACATCCATCAGATAATAAACAGCCTCCTGATCAGAAGTTCCATCCAGAAGAACTTTGTAATTCTTCTGAACCGTTTCATCCATCGCAGTCGTCTCCGGCTCACTGCTGACGGCCTCCGCGACTTCGGATACAATATCTACCGGCTTTTCAGATGCTGCTTCCTGATTGCTGCCCCTGCCACATGCTGCAAGCAGCACCGTCAGGAGCAAAATCATACACACTGTACATGTTTTGTCCAACTTCATTCTCTTCATAATGACCCATTGATTAATACAGAAGAATAACGGCAAAGGCTTCCAGATTCTCTGTATCAGATGCATTTCTGATGCCATGTATCTGTCCGCCCAGACAAACACAGGAATCCCCTTCATGAAGTGTCACCATTGTACCGTTGTCATTGTATTCTGCATTTCCCTTTGCAATACAAATAATTTCTTCTTCACCTTCATGTGTATGCTCGCCGATAGAACATCCCGGCTTAAGCACCAGCTTCGCGATCATCTTAGCATTTCCGTTAAACTCCTCAGGTTCAAGATAACGGATAATCTCCACAGTTCCGTCTCCGCCTCGCATATGCTCATTATATAACTTCACCATATCTTCTGCTCGTTTAATCATTGTTGTCTACCTCCTGTAAATTTCCCGATCCATACTAAAAAATCGGATATTTTCGTCTTTTAGCATACCATCTGCAGGCAGTGAATGCAAGCCTTTCATCAACATGGTTTTCATTACTACGTATTGCAATTTTTGATTGACCTTTTGCTATTTTATAGACTATACTATAAGTAGATAAATTTTCAACGAAAGGACTGAACCCGATCATGGAACAAGGCAACGATATCCCTTCCGTCATCGAAGAAGTTTTCAAACGCTATACCGATGGCAGTTATATCAAGGCGTCCATGCTGCCGGATCTTGATTTATATGTAGACCAGATTACAACATTCCTGACCCGGCATCTTGCCAAAACCATCCGTTTTGAAGATGACAAGATCATGACCAAGACCATGATCAACAACTACACGAAGAATCATCTGCTGCCGCCGCCGGACAAGAAGAAGTATTCCAGAGACCATATTCTTCTGATGATCTTTATTTACTATTTTAAGAATTTTCTGCCCATCAGCGACATCAAGACCATTCTGGGGCCTCTGACGGACAAGTATTTTCATAAGGATGCGGATCTGAATCTGGAGGCCATCTACACAACTCTCTTTTCCAAGGAGGATACTTTCGTTCAGGAAGTACTGGAGAATGTTATGAAGCAGTTCCACATGTCAGCAGACCTGTTTCCCGATGCTCCGAAGGCTGATCAGGCATCCCTCCGGGAATTTACATTTATCTGTATGCTGAGTCTGGACATTTATCTCAAGAAACAGCTCATTGAAGCCATTTTGGACAAAAAATAAAGGAATGCCTGTGCATTCCTTTATTTTATAACAATTTATTCTTCATTCAGGCGATCCAGGACCATATCATAACCATCGTTACCATAATTCAGTGAACGATTGACACGGCTGATCGTTGCAGTAGAAGCACCTGTCTTCTCTGCGATCTCAAGGTATGTCTTCTTCTCGCGAAGCATTCTGGCCACCTCGAATCGCTGTGATAATGACAGCAGCTCATTGATGGTACAGATATCTTCGAAGAATTCATAGCACTCTTCCACGCTCTTCAGACAAAGCATACCTTTGAATAACTGCTCAACTTCCGGCGTTTTAATTTTTTTATTCATGTCGTCACAAATCCCCTTCATTATAAATAATAATATGCCATTCGAACGTATGCCGTCCAGTACTGACT
>NZ_JBBMEK010000242.1:0-5029 GCF_040096555.1 Coprococcus intestinihominis
TTGCAAAAGCGTTTCATAATTGATGTCCTTTACATTTTTACCGCCAATCAGGACTTCACCCTCCTGAACATCGTAAAAACGGGAAACCAATTCAATGACTGTGCTTTTCCCAGCACCAGAACCACCAACTAAGGCCATGCGTTCTCCGTCTTTAATTTTTAAATTACATTGTTGCAATACATCGGTTTTTCCGTCATAAGAAAATCGTACATTCCGTAGTTCTATATCGTGTCTTTTAGGAAATTCTGTACCACCTTCAAAGGTAGGAATACTCAAAATTTCCTCCGTCTTTGTAACGCCAGCGAGGACTTGCGCAAAGCTGCTGCCTAATTCCTGAAGGGGACGAATTTCTGTCAGATACATAGAACCGACAAAGGCAAACAATAAAAGTACACTTGCTGTGATTGAACCCTTTAAGAAGAACATTCCGCCAAACGGAACCATAAGCAGCATACCGCACTCGATCACTACAATAAACGCTGCATAAAAAGGTCCCATTTTCTTTGACATAATATTCCACACATCATTTTCTTCTTTTACGGCTGTCTTGAATTTCTGGAAAGACTTACTCCCCATATTGTAGGCTTTAATCAATTTCATACCGCTGATGTACTCTACCATGACAGAATTAAGGCTCGCTACGGATTTGTTTGCTCGGTCCATCATGCCTGCTGCTCCAACAAACATGAAAATCATAACAATTACCGCTAAAACCAGTGGTATAAGAGAAATCAAAGCTAAAGGCACATTAACTGTCAACAAATAGATAAATACAACTACAGGACCAACAAGGTAGCAAACCAACTCCGGCATATTATGCGCCAGGAAGAGTTCTAACTTTTCAATATCCTCATTTAAAACTGTCTTGATTTCTCCTGTGCTTCGTTCATTTAAAGCTCCCAATGGAACTTTTGCCATGTGTTCTGCCACCATACAACGGACTTTGAACAGAGCACGATAAGCACCCTTGTGTGAAGCCACACCAGAAGCACCAAACAATACAAAGCGGACAATAATTGCACCTATGATTAAGGCAGCGTCTTGCATAACAAATTCTGATGTACAGGTATTGTTATATACTGCGTCCATTAAACGATAAATCCCATAGTAGGGAATCATCGTACAAATTCCGCTGATGAGCGACAGAAAAATAGATAGATATATCCAGTATTTCTCACGGCCAGCCCATTTCAGCAGAAGTTTGATTGGACTTTTCTTTTTTTGCATAAAATGTTCCTCCTTTCCTAAACCGTTCTATTGAATGGAAAACAGTTTTTTCATCTTATTTTCTTTGGTTGGAGATACCAATATATCTTCACATTGTTCACCATGATCTACATGAAGAACACGAGTACAAGTTCGGCAAACAAATTCATAATCATGTGTTACAATAAAGATAATTTTCCCCATAGACGCTAATTCCTTAACGAGTCCTGCAACCTGAGCCATACTATCATAATCAAGTCCAGATGTGGGCTCGTCAAAGACGAGTAATTCTTTTTTGCATATCATACTGACAGCAACCGCTACACGCTGTTTTTGTCCTCCAGACAGTGTATTCGGGTGCTTATCCTTATACGGGGTTAACCCTAATTTTTCCATTGTAGATTCGATTAAGGTTTCATCGGGATTGCGAATACCAAAATAGCACTCCGTTTTTACACTGTTGGCAAATAATTCATAATTGACATCTTGCATTACCATATACGAGCATTTTAAACGCTGTTTTCTATCCTGCGGTTGTCCGTCCCAAAAAAAATTCCCCTTGGTATTTTTATGAAGCCCGCACAACGCTCTTGCAAGCGTCGTTTTACCAGCTCCATTATGTCCTACAATGCCAATAACTTCACCAAAACCAGCACTAAGATTTATATTTTCCAAAATAGCTCGTTTTTTATAGAACATGGAGACATTCTTTAATTCCAGTACAGGGTTAGCTTGTGTACTCTGACTGTTTTCGGAATGTATAGCGGATAAATCGGCAGCACGCAGGCGCATAGCTTTCCGTTTTTTATCAGGAATTTTTTGAAATTCTTTTGGTGTATAAATTCCTTTGATTTCGCCCTGTTCTAAAAAGATGATTCGGTCTACTATATCCATGAGATAATATAGACGGTGCTCTGCAATTAAAATGGTTTTCCCCTGTTTTTTAATAAGCCGTAAATGTTCTTGCAAATCTTTGATTGCGTCCATATCTAAATTTGAGGACGGTTCATCTAAAAGATAAATGTCAGGATTCATCGCATAGACAGAAGCAAAAGCTATTTTTTGCTTTTCACCGCCAGACAATTCATGTAAGGAACGGTTGCATAAGTTTTGAATCTCTAAATCCTTAATTGTAGTGTCTACACGCTCTTGTAACTCTTTCGGCGGGCGTGCTTCATTTTCAAGGCCAAACGCAATTTCGCTGTTACTGTCCACGTTGAAAAATTGTGTTCTTGGATTTTGAAATACTGAGCCGATATGTTCTGCAAGTTCATACATCGGAAAATCATTCACATTTTTGCCATTTATTAAGACAGTACCTTTTACTTCTCCTGGATAAAACCGTGGAATCAGACCGTTAATCAATCTCGTGATTGTCGTTTTTCCGCAGCCGCTACAACCACATAATAAAATACATTCTCCATCATGTATGGTAAGATTTACGTCATGCAGACCGCTACCATCTTGACCGTAATAGGAAAAGTCTATATTTTGAAGTTCAATCACAGGAACACCCCCTTGCAAAACTGACCGACTAAAAACATCGCCAAAAAGCATAGGAACACAATGAGATCACCAATACCAAAATGTACTTGTACTAATGATGTGCGCGGTTTCGGATTTTCAATTCCTCTCGTAACAGATGCTATGGTTAGTTCATCTGATGTTTTAGATGCCGCCATCATCAATGGTACGTAAATACATTCAATCGTCATGCTCGGCTGCGTAATCAAACTTTTTAATGAGGGTGAAACATCTCTCATTTTCATAGCATCTTTAATAAAACGCCAATCTTCTCGGATTGTCGGTATATATCGCAACATAACAGCAATCGGTACAACTACCTTTTGTGAAACATGGCTGCGATTCATCGCAGAAAGAAATTCTCCGATTTTAGTAGTGGACAGGATAATTCCAGACAGAAATCCACAGGGATATACCTTATGTACCAATCCAAAGAAAGCCACTAACATTACTTGTAATGTCCCTTGAAGTTGCATAGTTGCCAATGTCAAAAAATAAAAGACAAAATAGACAGCCATTCCTATCAAAGCATAGCGAAATTTTCCGCTAAAAAGTCCAAATAAAGCAACTAAACCAACCAAGAGTATCTCATAAAATAAGGAGGGTGCCATTGACGCCGACAATACGCATAGCAGTAAAAGCATGATTTTGGTACGCGGATCAATCCATAATTCAAAATGTGCCTTTCCAGAACTCATGCAGTAATCCCCGCCTTTTCAAACTGTTTTTTCAAGAGCTTGTGACCTATAAAGCCACTGATAATTGCAATTACTACTGTTGCTAAGATAATGACAGGAAGAATAGCTATTGGTGCAGAATTTGCCATAATGTCGATATATTCCTGTGATGTCCCTTTTTCCAACATAACCTGTGCCCATGCTGTCGGATTTACCACGTAAGCAAGAAATACACCTGCAGGTCCAAGACAGAACAAGGCAAATGCCGCGATATTCCATTTTACGTTTTTATAACCACGCATACCGGCTACAAAGTCCGCAACAATACCCATTACGATATACCCTAAATCCATAGCCCAGTGCATACCAAACACAAACCAGATAATTCCATTTATAATACCACAGATTGCAATGGTTCCGCGTTTTGGTACTTTTGCCACCATGAGCAAAAATACAGGGCCACAGAGCAGCGCAATGCCAAGCGGCTGATAAAATGTGAGTGCCGGATTTGGGGCAAAAGGCAATGAGCCTATCAATTCAAAAACGAAAAATAAGGCGTTAAAAATACCTATTGTAACCAAATCCTTTACAGTTAGCCCTTTCTTGTCCAAATAATTTTCCATTTTAGGTTTCCTCCTTTTTACGAAGCGTCATCTTGACGCTTCTATCTTTGATGTGTTAGAATTTTGTTAGTTAAAACTAATTACATGAAATAGCATACTACACGATACTTCCATTTACAATGCTCTTAAAGCATGCTCGTGTAATCAGGGTATAATTTCGTGTAATCAGGGCAGAATATGGGAGGAATTAAATGAATACTGTTATTGATTTTTATAAATCTCAACTTGCCGAAAAAGGATTTGTTCCCGCTCTTGATAATTATAGTTATTGTAGTGTAGGCACAACTTGGCAGCTTTCTAATGAACTAGGCGGAGGATATTTTTGGCTTTTTTCCGTAAAAGACTTGTATAGTATCAAAATTCATGATTTTTATTTTCATAATGACACCATTATGGAATTCTCTTGGCCAGAATGTCTTAGTATATCTCAATATGATTCTGTTTCCGGTGAAGAACTTGCCCCTTATCGTCGATTAGAAGCGGGTTGTGTCAAGAGTTTCCTTGGCGGATATAAGCCTTATAAGGTTTTAATTCACAAAAATATTCCTATTCGCTCTACAGGAATTGAAATTATGCCTGCATATTATGAAGATTATTTAAAGTGCCAATATCCTGATGTATATGCAAGCCCTCAAAAGGCCTTTGATGCTGTCGGACAAACAATGGATTTTCCTAAAATGTCCCAACTTTTAAAACAAGTACACGATTATCGTGGCGAAGGAATTGCTGCCGATTTGTTTTATGAGGGTAAAGTAGCTGAAGCTATTGCGCTTACTATTGAATGGAACAAAAGAAATTTGGAGAAGAAAAAGATAATACATCGACTCTCTGAACAAGATATTAAAGAATTAGAGACAATTACTTTATTCTTGAATGACCATTATGCACAAGATATAACCCTTGAAAGTTTAACTAAAATTGCCTATATGGGGGCTACAAAACTTCAAACAATTTTTAAGCAGTATCATGATTGTACAATAACCCAATATATTCAACAAC
>NZ_JBBMEK010000243.1:0-5009 GCF_040096555.1 Coprococcus intestinihominis
GGTGGAAGGGCAGTAATGTCCGGAGCTGACTGTTACTAATCGGTCGAGGGCTTGACCTGAGACCTTAGCGAAGGCGGAACGCAGTGGAGACTGAGTTTAGTTCGAAGGTCGTTCTCAGAGCGGAGCGAAGAGAACATACCCGAAAATAGCCAGAGTTAAGAGAGCGGTTCTAAAAGGCAGAGTGTTTTATGATATGCAGTTTTGAAGGTATGTAATATAAAAGAGAGAGACCAGAAGTCACAAGATTTCTGGTCTCTTTTTGTGTAATATGCGAAAATTAAAAATTTATCAATTTACTTATTGACACGAATAGTTAGCTAGTATATAATTAGCTCACAAAGTATTAGTAAGCTAAAAATGAAGCGAGCAAATGAAAGGGGTTAAATGAGATGATAGGGTTTAATTTAACAGAAGAACAGAAAGAGATGCAGGCATTTTTCCGTAAGTTTTCACAGGAACGTGTGAAAGCAGCTGCAGAGAAGATGGATGAAGAAGAGAAAATGGATATGGATCTCATCCATGAGATGCAGAGCCTTGGTATGTTTGGCATTCCATTCTCAGAAGAAGTTGGCGGTGCAGGACTTGATGTTTTCAACTATGTTCTTTTAATGGAAGAACTTTCAAAAGTTGATGCCAGCACAAGTATTACAGTATCTGTACATACATCTTTATGTGCATCCAGCATTGAAGAATTTGCAACACCTGAGCAGAAAGAAAAATGGCTTCGCCCACTGGCTGACGGCAGCAAGATTGGCTGTTTCGGTTTAACAGAGCCGGATGCAGGTTCTGACGTTGCAGGCGCAAGAACAGTTGCAGTTAAAGACGGTGATGAATATGTCATCAACGGCAGCAAGATTTTCACAACAAACTCCGGATTCGCTGATACATTCCTTGTATTTGCTTTAACAGATAAGGCTGCAGGTCCTCACAAAGGCATGTCTGCTTTCCTTATTGACAGAAATACACCAGGTATCACAGTTCAGCCGGATATCAAACGTATGGGTATCCGCGGTGCTTCTAACTCAGAAGTTGTTTACACAGATGTACGTGTACCTGCTTCTGATTTACTTGGCGGCGAAGGCAAAGGCTTCAAGATCGCTATGAAAGCACTTGATGGCGGTCGTATCGGTATTGCTGCTCAGTCTGTAGGTCTTGCACAGGGCGCTTTAGATGAAGCAATTGCATATTGCAAAGAGAGAAAACAGTTTGGCAAGCCAATCACAGCATTCCAGAATACACAGTTCAGAATTGCTGAATTACAGGCAAGAATTGATGCAGCTCGTCTTCTTACATGGCGTGCAGCTGTTGCTAAAGACAATGGCGAACCTTACAATGTATATGCTGCAGAAGCTAAACTGGTTGCTTCTGATGTAGCAAATGATGTTTGCCGTGCAGCTGTTCAGTTCATGGGTGGCTATGGCTACTGCCGTGAATACGGTGTTGAAAGAAAGCTTCGTGATGTCAAGATCACAGAGATTTATGAAGGTACATCCGAAGTTATGAAGATGGTTATCTCTGGCTCTTTACTTAGATAATTGTCGGTTGATAGAATAATAACGAACTCCCTAAATATTTAAAAGTATAAATGAGGCCGGCCAGTCATGATGATTGGCCGGTTTTGTTTTGTTAAAAATTTGCTTTTGTTGAAAAACTTTTCGAATAATTGTAAAAATTCACAAAAAATACTTGTATAAAATAGCCTTATGAGGTATAATAATACAAGAAAATGAATAGGATCTTCAGGGCAGGGTGCAAGTCCCTACCGGTGGTAAAGCCCACGAGCCGCAAGGTTGATTCGGTGCGAGTCCGAAGCCGACAGTATAGTCTGGATGGAAGAAGATAAATTGACGTAAGTTTGTGACTGAATTTATTGACTGCTCTGGTTAGTATGTATTGACCAGAGCATTTCTTTTGTTATAGCATTGTATGTGCCTGAGTGTACATACAATTGTGTTGCAAGTTGACTGCGCGGTGCGCAATTGAGTGTAAGCTATGGTGCCTCTGAAGAATAGATTCAGGGGCATTTTCTGGTTTCACGGGCATTTTCCCGTGAGGCAAAACGTAGACGATAAGGGGTTGGAGTAAATGATAGACAGAAATCAGGAAGATTTACGTTATATGCAGATGGCGCTTGATATGGCAAAGCTTGGGCGTGGCTATACAAACCCTAATCCCATGGTGGGAGCAGTGATTGTCAAGGATGGACAGGTTATTGCAAAAGGATATCATCATTGCTGCGGACAGGGACATGCGGAAGTTGAAGCATTTAAGGATGCCGGAAATCAGGATGTAACTGGAGCAACGATATATGTTACTTTGGAACCATGTTCGCATTATGGTAAGACGCCTCCTTGTGCAGATAAGATTATTGAGAAGAAGATCGGACGGGTAGTTGTCGGTGCACTTGACCCGAATCCATTGGTAGCCGGACGGGGAATTGAGAAGATTCGCAATGCAGGAATTGAAGTAACAACTGGTGTTCTTGCAGAAGAAAGTATCAAGCTCAATGAGATCTTTATGAAGTATATTGTGAACAAGGAACCTTTTGTATTGTATAAGTCAGCCATGTCATTGGATGGCAAGATTGCTACGGCAAGCGGTGAGTCACAGTGGATTTCCTGTGAAGCATCGAGAAAAGAAGTTCATGAACTCAGACACCAGTATATGGCCATTATGGTAGGATCACAGACGGTTCTTGATGATGACCCGATGCTGAACTGCAGATTAATAGAAGGCAAAGATCCAATCCGTGTTGTTGTGGATTCCTCATTACGGATTCCGATGACAGCACGTCTGGTGAAAACAGCCAGGGACATCAGAACGATTGTGGCATGTACGCCGTCAGCAGATGAAAAGAAGATTAAAGATTTGCAGAATGCAGGTGTTGAAGTATTGAGCATTGAAGCGAAAGATGGACATGTTGATCTTAAGAAATTGACGGAAGAACTGGGACGTATGCAGATTGACAGTATTTTACTGGAGGGCGGAGCAGCTTTGGCAGCAGCAGCCTTTGGAGCAGGAATTATCGACAAGGTTCAGATGTACATTGCGCCGAAGATTATCGGCGGCAAGACATCAAGAACACCTGTTGGCGGCAAAGGTGTTGAACATCTTTCAGATGCCTGGCAGCTTAAAGACATAACAGCGAGAAATATAGGCAATGATATATGTATCACGGGCTATATCAGACGGGAGGCATGATATGTTTACAGGTATTATAGAAGAAATAGGAATAGTGAAACAGCTTGTTCCGGGAAAGGTATCCTATCGGCTGACTGTGAGTGCCAATAAAGTGCTGGAGGGGACTCAGGTTGGTGACAGTATTGCTACCAACGGCATTTGTCTGACGGTAACAGCGATCCACGGCAATAATTTTGATGCGGACGTCATGGCAGAAACTGTCAGAAGAACCAATTTTTCATCCCTGCATGCAGGAAGCCGTGTGAATCTTGAACGTGCCCTGACACCGATGAGTCGGTTGGGCGGGCATATTGTCAGTGGTCATATTGACGGGACAGGCACAATCTCTGATATGACAAGAGAGGATAATGCTGTCTGGGTAACTGTACAGACAAAGCCTGATCTGCTGAAGTATATGATAGAAAAGGGTTCTATTGCCATAGACGGTGTGAGTCTGACCATTGCCTATGTGGATGACGGCTGCTTTAAGGTATCTGTCATTCCGCATACAGGTGAAGAAACAATTTTATTAAAGAAAAAACCGGGAGACACCGTCAATCTTGAATGTGATCTCATTGGAAAATATGTCGAGAAATTGCTGTTTGGTAAGGCAGAAGAAACACAGAAATCTTCCGGCGGTATTACAGAAGCATTTCTGGCAGAAAACGGATTTATGTAGGAGGAAACAAAGAGAATGAAGGAATTTAATTCAGTAGAAGAAGTCATCGAAGCCGTTCGTGGCGGCAAGATTGTTGCTGTTATGGACGATGAGGATAGAGAAAATGAAGGTGATGTCATCTGTGCGGCTGAATTTGCAACACCTGAGAATGTCAACTTTATGGCATCTTATGCAAAAGGCTTGATCTGTATGCCGATGCATGTTGATTATGTAGAAAAGCTTGGCCTGGACATGATGTGCTCCGTTAATACAGATAACCATGGAACAGCATTTACAGAATCCATTGATTATAAAGACACAACGACAGGTATTTCTGCTTTTGAGCGTTCCATGACAGCCATGAAGGTTGTTGAAGATGGTGCAAAACCGGAAGATTTCAGAAGACCGGGGCATATGTTCCCACTGGTTGCTAAAAAGGGCGGTATCTTTGAACGTCCGGGACATACAGAAGTGACGGTTGATCTGATGGAGATGGCGGGACTCAAGAAAGTTGGTCTTTGCTGTGAAATCATGAAGGATGACGGCACAATGGCAAGAAGAGATGATCTGCTGGCATTTGCAGAAGAACATGATTTGAAGATCTGTACAATTGCGCAGATCAAGCGATACAGAAAAGAACATGAGAAATTGGTTGAATGTGTGGCAAAGGCAAAACTTCCGACAAAATACGGCGATTTCATGATGTATGGCTATATCAACAAGCTGAATGGTGAACATCATGTGGCACTGGTTAAGGGGGAAATCGGCGATGGCAAGGCTGTATTATGTCGTGTCCATTCAGAATGCCTGACAGGTGATGCGTTTGGCTCCCAGAAATGTGACTGCGGTGAACAGCTTCAGACGGCGCTTCGTATGATTGAGAAGGAAGGCCGAGGCGTATTGTTATACCTCAGACAGGAGGGCCGAGGCATTGGTCTGATCAACAAAATCAAAGCTTATGCCCTGCAGGATCAGGGATATGATACTATTCAGGCCAACATTATGCTTGGTTTCCCGGCAGATATGAGAGATTATACTATCGGTTCCCAGATTCTTGAAGACCTTGGCGTTCATGAACTGAGACTGATGACCAATAATCCTGAGAAGATTGATGGTATTGCGGCCTTTGATCTGAAGATTATCGAAAGAGTTCCAATCCAGATGGAATTAG
>NZ_JBBMEK010000244.1:0-5001 GCF_040096555.1 Coprococcus intestinihominis
GAAGTTGAAGATGCGATCATTGATGGCAGCCTTCATGTATTTGATACCTCTACATTCACTGTAAATGGCAAGGAACTGACAGATGCTGACAGCGAATACATCAGCGACGGTTATTTCCATGAATCTGAAAAAGCTTCTGCACCAGCTTTCGATTTCATCATCGATGGCATTACAGCAGTAACACAGTAATCGTATGATATCTGAAGTGGGGCTGTCGCACGACAGCCTCATTTTGGTATGTTGAAGGAGGCTTGATGGTGGAAGCAGTAAATGCCATTGAATTAAAAAATATTACAAAACGTTTTGGTGAAAAAGTCATTGCCAATGACAGTGTTAATCTGACCGTAAGAAAAGGAGAGATCCTGTCTCTTCTGGGTGAAAACGGAAGCGGTAAGACCACATTGATGAATATGCTGTCGGGTATTTATTTCCCGGATGAAGGACAGATATTTGTAAACGGCAAAGAAGTCATGATTTCTTCTCCGAAAGATGCTTTTGATCTGGGAATCGGAATGATCCATCAGCATTTTAAGTTAATCGAAGTGCTGACAGCAGCAGAGAATATCATTCTGGGATTGCCGGGAAAGATGACGTTGAACATGGATGAGGTCATCAAGGACATTCAGGCACTGGTTGATAAGTATGGATTTGAATTGGATTGCCGGAAGAAGATTTACGAGATGTCCGTATCAGAGAAGCAGACTGTTGAAATCGTGAAAATGCTTTATCGTGGTTCGGATATTCTGATTTTGGATGAACCAACAGCCGTTCTGACACCGCAGGAGACAGAGAAGTTATTTGCGGTACTCAGAAACATGAGAGCGGATGGTCGTTCTATTATTATCATTACACATAAATTGCACGAAGTACTGGCACTTTCAGACAGAGTTTCCGTTTTGCGTAAAGGTAAGTATATCGGTACGGTGAATACATGTGATGCAACAGAAAGTTCGCTGACAGAGATGATGGTTGGTGAAAAGGTCAGTCTGAATATTGATCGCCCGGAACCGGAGAATCCAAGGGAAATCCTAAAAGTATCCGGTCTTACCTGTCTGGATAATGAAGGGGTGAAGTCACTGGATGATGTCAGCTTTACTGCCTTTGGCGGCGAAATTCTTGGTGTGGCCGGAATTGCAGGCAGTGGACAGAAGGAACTGCTGGAGGCTATTACAAATCTTTGCCCGATTGCAGAAGGCACCATCAGCTGTGTGAACGAGCATGGAAAGGAAGTTGTTATTTCAGGCAAATCTCCGGAACACATTTCCAAAGAAAGTATACATATTGCGCATATTTCCTTTGTCCCGGAGGACAGACTGGGTATGGGACTGGTTGCTTCCATGGATATGACGGACAATATGATGCTTCGCAGCTACAGAGAGGGCAAAGGTATATTTGCGGACAGAAAGAAACCGAGAGAGCTGGCTGAACGCCTGATTGACAAGCTTGGCATTGTGACACCGGGAGTTTCAACCCCTGTTGGACGATTGTCCGGCGGTAATGTCCAGAAGGTACTTGTGGGCCGTGAAATTGCCATGCATCCGGATATTCTTCTTGTGGCTTATCCTGTGCGAGGCCTGGATATCAATTCTTCTTATCAGATTTATAATCTGATGAACGAGCAGAAGAAGAAAGGTGTTGCGGTTATCTGTGTTATTGAAGATTTGGATGTGTTGCTTGAAATATCTGACAGAATTCTTGTATTGTGTGGCGGCCGTGTAACAGGTATTGTAGACGGCAGAACAGCGACAAAGGATGAAATCGGATTATTGATGACGAAAGGACAGAAGGAGGAGAGCCATGTTTAAAGATTCTTCATTGCATATTGCGGCCAGGGATTCTATTGCCTGGTGGAAAGCATGGCTGGTCAGACTGATTGCAGTGCTGCTTTCACTGATTGTCTGTGCGATCGTGATTTTTGGATTGACAAAGATGAATCCTGTTGAAGTGTACAAAGGTATTTTTTCAGGTGCTGTCGGTACCAGCCGAAGAGCATGGGTGACGATCAGAGATACAATGGTTCTTCTGTTGATCGCTATCGGCCTGACACCGGCTTTTAAGATGAAATTCTGGAATATCGGTGCAGAAGGCCAGATTCTTGTGGGCGGTGCAACTACGGCTGCATTAATGATTTATGCCGGCGATTCACTGCCGACACCGGTTCTGATGATCCTGATGTTTGTGGCCAGCATGGCAGCAGGTGTTATCTGGGGCGTTATTCCGGCGATTTTCAAGGCTTATTTCAATACAAATGAGACATTGTTTACCTTGATGCTGAATTATGTGGCTATGCAGATTGTTACATTCTGTATTGTTTACTGGGAAAATCCGGCAGGTTCCAATACGGTCGGTATTATCAATTCAGCGACCCGCGCCGGATGGCTGCCGGAACTGGGCGGACTGACTTACGGTTGGAATGTCGTGATTGTTCTTGTATTTACCATTGGCATGTATATCTATATGAAATACAGCAAGCAGGGCTATGAAGTTGCTGTTGTCGGTGAAAGTCAGGATACGGCCCGCTATGCCCGCATCAATGTAAAGCGCACCATTATCCGTACAATGGGTATTTCAGGCGGTATATGCGGTGTTGCCGGCTTCCTTCTGGTCAGCGGTGCCAGCCATACAATTTCTACATCAACTGCCGGCGGTCGTGGCTTTACAGCTATTATCGTTGCATGGTTATCCAAATTTAATGCATTCGTAATGATTCTTGTATCCTTCTTCCTTGTTTTCATGGAAAAAGGTGCTATTCAGATTGCGTCACAGTTCAATCTGAATGAGAATGCATCCGATGTTATTACAGGTATCATTTTATTCTTTATTCTGGGCAGCGAATTCTTTATCCGCTACAGAATTGCATTTACAAAAGCGCATAAGTAAGGGAGGCCGATGATATGAGTGCATTGATTGTTTTTATTCAAAAAGCCATTGCTCAGGGCATCGGTATGCTCTTTGGCGCAACAGGCGAGATTATTACAGAGAAATCCGGCAACCTGAATCTGGGCGTTCCGGGACTGATGTATATGGGCGGTATTGCCGGGTTGATGGGTGCTTTTATCTATGAAAGCGGAGCAGAGAATCCAAGCGGCATTGTGGGTGTGCTTATTTCCATGCTGTGTGCCTTGTTGGCTTCCGGTTTTGGTGCATTAATCTACAGTGTTCTGACCATTACATTGAGAGCTAATCAGAATGTTACAGGTCTTGCGCTGACAACATTCGGTGTTGGTTTCGGCAACTTTTTCGGTGGTTCCCTTTCACAGCTGGCAGGCGGTGTCGGTCAGATTTCCGTTGCTGTGACAGGCGGTACCTACCGTACCAAAATTCCGGGATTATCCAAGATCCCTGTTATCGGCGATGTTTTATTTTCCTATGGTTTTATGACTTATTTCGGCATTATACTGGCAATCCTTGTTTCATGGTTTATGTATAAGTCGAGAAAAGGTCTGAATCTTCGAGCAGTAGGTGAAAGCCCTGCCACAGCGGATGCAGCCGGTATTAATGTCACACTTTATAAATATCTGGCAACTATTATCGGTGGTGCCATCAGTGGTCTTGGCGGTTTGTATTTCGTTATGGAATATTCAGGCGGTACATGGACCAACAACGGTTTTGGTGACAGAGGCTGGCTGGCCATCGCCCTTGTTATCTTTGCATTGTGGAAGCCTATTAACGCCATCTGGGGATCTTTCCTCTTTGGTGCCCTGTATATCCTCTACCTCTATATACCGGGGCTTGGCCGTTCCATGCAGGAGATATTCAAGATGCTGCCATACCTTGTAACCATCGTCGTACTGATTTTCACAAGCTTCAGAAAGAAGAAAGAATATCAGCCGCCGGAGAGCCTTGGCAACTCTTACTTCCGAGAAGAACGATAATCAAAAAGTCGTCGTGGATTTTGTGAAATCTGCGGCGGCTTTTTGAACATAAGAAAGATCACGGCCTGGGATATGTTCCATTTGAGACATTTATTGAAATAATCAAAGAGCAGGCAGAGAGATTCGATGGAGCGAATATCATTTTTGAAGGGCCGTCTATGGAGGCGCTACAAAAAATTGTGGAAACAGCTGTGTAGCGCAGAAACAGTATGGTCTACTATATAGTAGAGAATACTATTGGTATTGAAAGAATAGATAATGGAGGCGTGACATGGCATTACCGAAAGAAGATATTTATACAATAGAAGATATCTATGCCCTTCCGGATGGGGAGCGGGCAGAACTCATCGATGGTCAGATCTATTATATGGCACCGCCTAGAAGGAAACCTCAGAAGTTGTCCGGTGAAATTTTTGGCATCATCAGGGAGTATATCCGGTCAAATCATGGTGCCTGTGAGGTGTATGCTGCACCCTTTGCAGTATACCTGGATGAACATACCAATACCTATGTAGAGCCGGATATCTCGGTGATATGTGATCCTAAAAAATTGGATGACAGAGGTTGTACCGGAGCACCGGATTGGATCGTTGAAATCGTATCACCATCCAGCAAACAAATGGACTATTATAAGAAACTATTCAAATACCGTACAGCCGGTGTTAGAGAATATTGGGTTGTCGACCCTGACAAAAATCTTATTCTGGTCTATAACTTTGAACAGGGAACATCAGAACAATATACATTGTCAGACAAAGTAAAAGCAGGAATATATGAGAATCTCGTGATAGACTTCAGAAATATTAGATTATAAGAGATAGGTGATATTGTTGATTAGCGAGTGCTTATTTTAAACTGAGTATAAGTGAAAAGCGTTTTATAATACCTGAATATGCCAATAGACTCCGAAACCGTCTAAACAGATGGCGGGTCTCTATAAACAAACAGTAGGCAGATTTTCGCGATTTTGCGAGCATAGCGACAGCTTTGAAGCATTGTCCGAGCCCGTAGGGCGAGTTTATGCGTAAAAGCTGTCAATATGCGGCGCAGCAAAATCGCGAAAATCAACGTGTTTGTTATAGAGACTCGCCATCTGTTTTTACGGTTGAGTTTTTTTATTGAGGCT
>NZ_JBBMEK010000245.1:0-4993 GCF_040096555.1 Coprococcus intestinihominis
TGTTATCTCTTCCCGTTTTACTTTGGTTTGTGTTCTTAAAAATTCTTTTTAGGAATTTTCGGGATTGTTTTATTATTTAGTTATCAATGTTCTTTTCTCTTAGTCAGTGTTTTGCACCGACCGTTATAGGATATCATTTCTTTCAAACTTTGTCAAGCACTTTTTTAAATTTATTTTTAAAAAGTTTTTTCAAAGTTTTCTGGAAATGTTCCAGCGGAGAAAGAGGGATTTGAACCCTCGCGCCGGTTGCCCGACCTACACCCTTAGCAGGGGCGCCTCTTCGGCCTCTTGAGTATTTCTCCAGTCCTCACCGTCATTGCAGTGAGCATTTGTTATTATACAGGTACTGTAACCTTTTGTCAACAACTTTTTTAAATTTTTCGATATTTTTTTGCTACGTCTTCATATAAGTAACTGCCTTCGCTGTCAATGACCACGATTGCAGGAAGATTCTCCACTTCCAGTTTCCTGATTGCCTCTGTTCCTAGGTCATCATAAGCAATCACTTCTGCCTTTTTAACTGCTTTAGATAAAAGTGCGCCTGCCCCTCCGACTGCTGCAAAATAAACAGCGCCATTTCTCACAATTGCTTCCCGAACTTCTGCAGAACGCTTTCCTTTTCCGATCATACCCTTTAATCCCTGGTCCATGAGAAGTGGTGCATACTTATCCATTCTGCTGCTGGTTGTCGGTCCGGCCGAACCAATCGGAC
This sequence comes from Coprococcus intestinihominis, assembly GCF_040096555.1. Taxonomy (NCBI): domain Bacteria; kingdom Bacillati; phylum Bacillota; class Clostridia; order Lachnospirales; family Lachnospiraceae; genus Coprococcus; species Coprococcus intestinihominis. The sequence goes on from NZ_JBBMEK010000245.1 coordinate 713, forward strand.
GTCCTTCTCTGGCCGGTGACGGTCCCATGTAATAAACAATATTATTCTTCAGGGGCATCGGTACTTCCTGCCCATTCTGAAGGGCTTCATACATTCTCTTATGTGCTGCATCCCTGGCCGTATAAATGGTACCTGATATATATACATAATCTCCGGCTTTCAGCATCTTCACTTCATCATCATTTAATGGTGCCTTTATATGTCTGTCCATCATCACCGCCTCCTATAATTCTTTTGTCACATGTCGATTCACATGACAGCATATATTAACTGCTACCGGCAGGCCTGCAATATGCGTCGGATATGTCTCGATATTCACTGCAAATGCCGTCACTGTTCCGCCTAAACCACCCGGTCCGATTCCAAGTCGGTTCACCTTATCCAACATCTCTTCCTCCAATGCACGTACATAAGGTACAGAGGAATGCTCACCTGCTGCTCGTGTCAATGCATGCTTGGCCATGATGGCACATTTTTCAAAATCACCACCGACACCAACACCGATCACCATCGGCGGACAGGCATTCGGTCCTGCCAGATCAACTGTCTCTAAAATTACTTTCTTCACACCTTCTATACCATCTGCCGGTTTCAGCATGACAACGCGGCTCATATTCTCGCTTCCGAATCCTTTCGGTGCCAATGTGATTCTGAATCTATCGCCCGGAACAATAGAATAATGAATGATAGCCGGTGTGTTATCCTGAGTATTCACTCTTTCAATCGGATCACTGACAACAGACTTTCTCAGATAGCCTTCAACATATCCCTGTCTGACGCCCTCATTGATGGCATCCTCAAGACCACCATCCGTAATATGTACTTCCTGCCCGATTTCAACAAAAACAACAGCCATGCCCGTATCCTGACAAATTGGGATCATATCTTCCCCTGCAATCGTCAAATTTTCGCACAACTGCTCCAGAATCTGACGTCCGAGCGGAGATTCTTCCTTCTCCACACCTTTGTAAAGTGCAGACTTCATGTCATCTGACAAATAATGGGTGGCCTGAATACACATTTCTTTGATACTGCTGATAATCGCATTACAACTGATTTCTCTCATAGCTTCCTCCGTAACTTTTTAAGCAGATAAATTTATTATATAATGACGTTTTTTTGATGTCAATAAGCTCAAAACCCCTTATTTCCTTGCATTTCAGTGCAACAATCACTATAATTAAATTATCGTAACTGTTCAGAGCTAACCTCTTTTTTGAAATTTTGCTTGGCTCTGAACAGTTACAAATTATCTTTACTAAATCTTTAACAGGAGATAAAACGATGAATTTCAAGGACCAAATCGAACATTTAAAAACATTTTTTACCCCATCTGTAAAAAATGTCATCTTACTGATCCGCTGGCTGATTACGGCCGTCTTTACAGGCCTTCTCGTTGGAGCCGTCGGAACAATTTTTTATTATACCATGAGTTTTGTGACCGGCTGCCGAACCGCTCACCCCATACTCATTTACCTGCTACCCTTTGCCGGTCTGCTGATTATTTTTCTCTACAGGGTAAGCGGTCAGTACAACAATACCGGAACCAATCTGGTTCTGTCCTCCATCCAGTCGGACAACCATATTTCTGTTAAAGTAGCACCTCTAATCTTAGTATCAACGCTGATCACCCATCTGTTCGGCGGTTCGGCCGGTCGTGAAGGTGCTGCCCTGCAGATTGGCGGAAGTCTCGGTGATTTTCTGGCTCAGACCTTTCATTTTGATGAAAAAGATAAGAAACTGATGATTATGTGCGGCATGAGTGCCTGCTTCTCAGCTGTATTCGGTACCCCGATGGCTGCCGCAGTATTTTCTATGGAAGTCATCAGCGTCGGCATTATGCATTATTCTGCCTTGGTACCATGTGTTATTTCATCTCTGACAGCTTCCATGCTGGCCAGACATTTTGGCGCTATGCCGGAAGTTTTTCCGATTACAAGTCTCCCGGCTCTGACAGCCCTTACCGTCGGTCAGACAATTCTTGCTGCAGCTGCTTTTGCCGCCATCAGTGTTGTCTTCTGCATTGCCCTGCATCTTTCCGAGCATACATACAAGAAATACATTGTCAACCCGTATCTTCGCGTTTTTGTCGGCGGTTTAATTGTTGTTCTTCTGACACTGCTTTTACATACCACTGATTACAATGGTGCCGGCATGCCGATGATTGCTCGCTGCTTTGAAGGCTCTGTTCCGCCATGGGCGTTTATGATGAAGATTATTTTTACAGCAGCTACCCTGGGTGCCGGATTTAAAGGCGGTGAAATCGTTCCTTCGTTCTTTATCGGTGCCACTCTGGGCTGTGTAATCGGTCCAATCCTCGGTCTTCCTGCTGCTCTCTGCGCCGGCTGCGGTATGGTCGGTGTGTTCTGCGGTGTGACCAACAGCCCGATTACCTCCTTGCTGATTTCCTTCGAACTGTTTGGCTTTGAAGGGATGCCCTATTATCTGATTACCATTGCTGTCAGTTATATGCTGTCCGGATACTATGGTCTTTACAGCAGTCAAAAGATTATTTATTCAAAGACGCGAACTGAATATATCGATGCGCATACGCATTGATCAGCCATTATCTCCAAAGGCAGCCTATGCTATGCTTTGCTTTCACTGTTAATACCAAAAACAAAGGGCCGCAGCATTTTTTCACGATGCTGCGGCCCTTTTTCCACATTTCTGATTTTTTTCAGAGGACTTATCCACAATCAGAACCATTCAGCCAACTATTCTGTTTCATTTTCCTCAGAATTATCCACTGAATCGGTCTCTAAAACTTCTTCTATCATCCCGGCCTCTTCTGACTGTTCGTCTGAAGTCTCCTCATCGTCTTTCATATCTTCACGGATCTTTGCAATACTTGCAACTACAGAGCCTTCATCCAGCTGGATCAGTTTAACCCCTGAAGTGATACGCTTCAAAATAGAAATGCCTTCTACCGGCATACGGATAATGATACCGCCGGTTGTAATGATCATCAGCTCATCTTCTGCGTTGACACATTTTGCGCCCACAACAAGACCTGTCTTATCTGTGATCTTATAGCATTTAAGACCCTTGCCGCCGCGATTCTGAACATTAAATTCTTCCAGCATGGTTCGCTTTCCGAGACCTTTTTCGGATACGATAAGCACTGCTTCGCCCTGGCTGCTGACCTGCATGCCGACAATCAGATCATCCGCATCCAGATCCATGCCGATCACGCCCATAGAAGTACGGCCTGTTGCACGAACATTATCCTGCTTGAAGCAGATACTCATACCCTTCTGGGAAACAAGATAAATCAAATCAGACTCATCTGTTACCTTAACTTCGATCAGTTCATCATCTTCACGCAGACCGATAGCCAGAAGGCCTGTCTTACGGACATTGATGTATTCCATGATAGACGTCTTCTTGACCATACCGTTCTTTGTAGCCATGAAAAGATATTTGTCATTCTCGTATTTTTCAAGCGGAATGGTTGCTGTTACCTTTTCACCCGGCTCAAGCTGCAGCAGATTGATCAGTGCTGTACCTCTGGCAATACGGGATGCCTCCGGAATCTCATAGCCTTTCAGTCTGAATACACGGCCTTTATTAGTGAAGAACAGAATATAATCATGGGTGTTTGCCATCATCAACTCTGTAATGCAGTCTTCATCCAGCTTCGTCATACCTTTAATGCCTCGGCCACCGCGGTTCTGACTTCTAAAGTTATCCATGGTCATACGTTTAATATACCCCAGCTGAGTCATGGCAATGACTGTATTTTCGCGTTTGATCAGATCTTCAACAGTAATTTCGTCATCATCCACACCCAGGGATGTTTTTCTGTCATCACCATATTTATCACGGATAAGCTTAATTTCTTCGCGGATCACGCCGAGAAGCAGTTTTTCATCCGCAAGGATTGCTTTTAATTCGCCGATTCGCTTCATCAGTTCATTGTATTCGTTCTCAATCTTTTCTCTTTCCAGACCTGTCAAAGCTCTCAGACGCATATCAACGATGGCCTGAGCCTGAACCTCAGTCAGACCAAATGTTTCCATCAGCCGTGTTTTGGCCTCTGCAACATTTTTCGATGAACGGATAATGCTGATAACCTCATCAATATGGTCAAGAGCAATTAATAAGCCCTGTAAAATATGTGCACGTTCTTCCGCTTTATTTAATTCAAAACGCGTTCTTCGTGTCACAACTTCTTCCTGATGCTTCAGATACAGTTCAAGCATCTGTTTCAGATTCAGGATCATCGGCTGATTATTGACAAGCGCCAACATGATCACACCATACGTATCCTGCAGCTGG
>NZ_JBBMEK010000246.1:0-4986 GCF_040096555.1 Coprococcus intestinihominis
CCTGGTTTTTCAGATTGCACAGTCCACCCTGTTGCCATCACACCTGTTCCCTTTTTGAAATAATACCAATAATTTCCCAGATGTTTTTCACCGTAATACATATGACCGTTAGATTGGTAATAATATGTATGATCATGATGCTTAGCCCATCCTGTTGCCATCACACCTGTACGCTCATGAAAATAATACCAATAACCATCTATATATTTCTCGCCATATGTCATATGTCCATCATTCTGATAATAATAGGTATGGTTATGATGTTTGCTCCACCCGGTTGCCATTACACCTGTTTTTTCATGGAAATAATACCAATAACCATCTATATACTTTTCACCATATGTCATATGTCCATCATTCTGATAATAATAAGTATGATTGTGATGGTTTGTCCATCCCGTTGCCATTACACCATCTTCATTAAAATAATACCAGACACCATCTATATTACGTTCTGCCCCTTTTAACATTACACCTAATGTTGGATGAAAATAGTATTGCTTTCCATCTAGTTCTTTCCATCCATAATGCATCTTTCCATCTTCATCATAATAATAAATTTTATCTGGTCTGTCAGTCTGAACAGTAATTCCTGTTGCCATGATGCCGCTTTCATTAAAATAATACCAGGCACCATCTATTCTTCTTTCACCTACAACTGGCTGATTATCAACATAATACATTTTTCCTGTCTCTGTTTCAATCCACCCTTGCATCGGAACATCTGTTTCAGTTTCAGACTCCGGTTCTGAATTGATTATCTCAGGATCAGACTGTCCTTCATCCAAAGTCGTTCCTAAAGAATTCACCCTATTTACACCGTCTGTATCCTTTTCTTCTTCCGTCTCGGTCTGCGCTTCACTCATCGTTTCAGATTCTGTTTCACTTAGACCCACCCGCAGTTTCCGTTGCCTGTTGTGTTCCAATCTCTGCTGCATAAACAGCGCCACAACCTAAAAACAATATGAGGCATAAAACCAGCATCATAACATTCCCTTTGAATAATCTTTTCATATCTGTCTCCTTCTTACAATTATACAAAGTTTCCAACTGTACCTATTTTTATTATTATATCATATAGCTAAATCATTATCACATCAAATATCCAAAATCTCCTGAACTAATGACTTATCAGCTGTCATATCCAACTCTTCAACCATTCTGGATGGATATTCCCCGTTTATCATTAATCGTACTGTTTCTGCCATATTTTCTTTATTTGTAATCATCTGATGTCTGCTCCGTTTATGCATATATTTTTCAAAACTATTATCGCTAAACTGAACAATTGCATAAGGGCGCCCCATGCTGGCAAACAGCGCACAGCTATAAGCATTATTACTCATTAAACAATCCGCACATGTCAATAACTGCTGCTTCATTGTTCCGGCTGAAAGATAAATAAATTTATTTCTATATACAGCATCCAGATATCTCGATGCAAATCGCAGATTCAGGCTGTTTGTCACAATAATCCAATCTTCAGGGAGAATGTCCAGCAATGCCTTCATATTCATCTCAGTATAATCATTTCGTTCAGGATTTGCTCTCTGACCGGTCAGGTTAATATACATAATTTTCTTCCCGATTAAATCTGTATATCTTTCCTCCAGCTGAGCCCTGCTCACCTGTTGATACGTCTGATCCGCTGCTTTTTCAAAGAACGGCAGCTGTACATCCCGGAGAATCTGAATTTCAGATTCTCCCATACATGAGCGAATTTTATCCGCCCAATAAGAAGACGGAACTACAACATGCGTATAGCCTTGCAGGAACTGCTGACAATTCTTTCGGTTCCATTTCATACGAAATAATATGTCAAAAGGTTCTAATAAAAGATAACGCTTAGTTTTGCTGCCCTCAATCACAAACTCTTCCGGCAAAAATCCTTCAATACCTACCCAGTCACTATCATAGTCTTTCAGAGCTCCTGCTTCATACAACATACTGCGGACCTGGTTTTTTTCCTTCGCTTCTCTGTTTCCCAGGAAATAATGTACTGAGCATCCAGAATCATTTTTCTGCAATTCATCCTTTAAAATAAAAAAATCATATCTGCTTGAAGATGCATACAGGCTGAGCAAAGTTATATTCTTATTCATTCCTCTGTCCTCCTATATAACGATTAATAATTCCTGCTATTCTTTCTGTACTGTGACCGTCACATGCAGACATGTACTTCTCAATGAACTTCTGGTGTTTCTCAGTCACAATCTGTTTTTCCGGATGTTCCAGATAACCGGCAAAACTTTCGTAATCTTCAAAAATCTCCCCCGGAAGATCATGATCATAGTCCAGATAGAAACCACGATTGTAAATAGCCTTGTCATAGCAATAAAAAACAATCGGCTTATTTAACAATGCATACTCAAAAATAACAGATGAATAATCTGTTACCATCAAATCTGACACAAACATCAAATCCCCCGTACTGATATCCCGGATTTCCTGAATATTAGGATAAGTTTTCGACAAGATTTTTTCTGTCATAACCGGGTGCGGTGCAATAATAAAGACTGTATTGTCTCCCAATCGTCGGCTCAAATCATCGAAATCAATATCCGGTTTAAATTCCGAACGCTTTGCATTCTTATCTCTGAATGTCGGCGCATATAAAATGATCCGCTTGCCTTTCCATTTAGGATATTTCTCAAGGATTTCATCCTGCTTGTGCTTTATAACCGTCTGATCAAAATACATATCCGTTCGCGGTACACCCAGCGCACTTACTTTTGCAACATCAATATCAAAAGCACTTGCATAAATCTGCCGGATGTTTTCTGCACTGACGCAGACAAGATTATACTGCATATGCGTTGCCTTTTCCTCTCGCATGGACAGATTGGTGCCATGGATACCGAATTTCTTGAATGCACCGCAGGCATGCCACAACTGAATAACTCTCTGTTCCGGTTTCATCGGAAATAATCTCAGATATCTTGCATAATCATCGACAATAATCACTTTGCTGGTTGCAAACTCATAATACATCTTCAGCTTCCATAAAGAATCGTGAGGCAGCATATGTGCGCAAATGATTTTATTGCCTTCAATCGAATCATAAATCGCCTTCAAATTGCCTTCCAGTTCATTCTCTTTTCGAATACTGTAGAATAAAACTTTATTCTGCACAGGAAGTTTACTAATCCAGTTAATTAAAGTCCTCTTTTTGCGATTTTCTTTTTTCTTTAACCTGGATGGCATCAGTTTTTTATAAATTTCCACAAGATCATTTTGAATCTGCTTATCATGCAAAGATCTTGCACTCGACGGCATTTCAATTTCATTGAAATAAGCAGCATCTGACGCTTTCAGGTATCGGATAAAGCTTTCATCGTCAATACCCTCTTCAAATACAATATTCACCTTTTGTGAAACAGCAAAATACGCTTTCTGCATGATTTCTTCCGTCAACACTGCTTTGCTTTTCGCAAAATCCGGTTTCAGATTTCTAAGAAAATCTACACGAATCATTTTATTTGGCAAAAATGCATCTCTCTTAGAATAGTCTCCAAATATTCTGAAGTTTTTCATGCTATTTATGGCACGATTATGCCATGAACACATAACCGCCTTATCTCCAATATTAATGTTCACAACACTGTCAAAAACATCCAGATTCATTTTGCGAATATTATGATACAGACGATAAAAAGCCCCTATTTCATAACTAAATCTATCCTCCGCAAAAACAATATATTCACCTGATGCAGCACCAAGCGCCTTCTGATAAAACTCTGTCTCCTCTTCACAGTCTATAAAAATAATATTCTCCTGCCAGACCTCATCGGTATCCATCATCGTTTTCATACCTAAAGGAACATAAATCAAAACAGGGATTAAAGTCTGGACAAATAAGGACTTCAAGCAACGATAAAATTCTTCCTTTCGTTCCGGATGTCCATAAAGGACTGCAGCCACCCTGCAGTCCTTCCTTGCTTCATCGTAACTGCCGTATAAATGATCAAAATCCAGTTCCGCATGATGCCCTGCCAACTGGTAATAAACATCCAGATTGACTTTTTGCAGCAGTCCATAAATTGTCTTTGCCAATAAATTCAATGTATTTTCTTCTATCTGCCAGAACTTCTTGTAGAACTGATTTAAAAGAACATTAATTTCTTTTTTCAGGAATTCATTCATATACTGATTCATTTCATCTTCATGATGGAGTAATTCACCAAAATCTGCATATTGAGAAAATTCTTCACGAATAGACTGCTTCAGATGTAAATAAATCAATTTATGTGCTGTCAGATAATCTTTGATCTTAGATGCATTCACCGTTGATGTTATCGATGACTGGATGGCAAATGGCATTCTTCGATAATGAAAAACAATATTATCACTGCCGGTAATCATTTTGGCATGGTGAACAAAATTCATTGTGAAAACGCCGTCTTCTGAATAGGAAATCGGTTCAAAACGGAAGCGATTAGATTCAATAACTGATCTTCGGAAAAGTTTATTGCTTAAGGAAAAGGTCCAAAGAATCCCTTTATCGTATTTGTCAATCACATCCTGCGATACTAATTCATCCAGATTCTTGACAGAAGTCAGTGAAACGCCATTGAAAATATCGTATTTTCCGATAACAAGATCTGCATCCATCCTCTTGGCTTTTTCATACATGATTTCTAGTGCATCTTCCACCAGTAAATCATCCGAATCAAAAAAGAATACATATTCACCCTCAACATGATTCAATCCGTTATTTCGCGCTGCAGATGGACCGCCGTTCTTCTGATCAATAATATGCATTCGTGTATCTCTTGCCGCATAATCTTCAAGGATTTCCCAGGAATTATCCGCTGATCCATCATTAACCGCAATAACCTCTATATCCTCTAATGTCTGATTCAGTATAGTATCCAGCGTTTCTGCCAAAAATTCTGCCGCATTATATACCGGTACAATAACTGAAACTTTCTTCATTATTTATTCCTCCGTGATCTGTTAGCGCTATTTAAGACTAACGCCATAATT
>NZ_JBBMEK010000247.1:0-4980 GCF_040096555.1 Coprococcus intestinihominis
TGTCTTTGACCCGGGTATTTTCTCCATCGGAGATACCGTCTGCGCACCCGGCAAGAAATTCGCCTTTGAAGGTATTCCGACTTTCGCACCTGAACATTTTGCCAAAGTCCGTCAGGTAGATACCATGAAGCGTAAGCAGTTCATCAAAGGTATCTCCCAAATTGCCCAGGAAGGTGCCATCCAGATCTTCCAGGAATACAACACCGGTATGGAAGAGATCATCGTCGGCGTTGTCGGTGTCCTTCAGTTCGACGTTCTGAAGCACCGTCTGCTCAATGAATACGGCGTTGAGATCCGTCTTGAACCAATGCCTCACGAATACATCCGCTGGATTGCCAATAAGGATGAAATTGAGACAAACAAGATTATCGGCACATCCGATATGAAGCGTATCAAAGACCTCAAAGGCAACCCGCTGCTGCTCTTTGTTCATGAATGGGCTGTTCAGTCCGTTTTGGATAAGAATAAAGGCCTTGAGTTGTCCGAGTTCGGCCGCTGGTAGGTTATATCATAAAAAAAATCCCCCATTGAAAACAACGCGCACCCGTACGAAACGTTTTCAATGGGGGATTTTTCTTTTTTATCACATGGCTTTCTGAGCGGCCGAACGCAAACAACCATGCTAATAGTCTGTTTCAGTTGATTTCTCACCAATGCCCCAATAACTCTTGCCCGGTTCCAGTTTAACACCTTTGAGATAAGCCAACTCCGATACCGTGACTAACTGGTATCCTGCATTGACCAGTTCAGGGATCAGTGTCTTGCAGGCCTCAACCGTTGTCGGATGGATATCATGCATCAGTATAACAGCACCATCCCAATCCTGGTTTCTGTACCTTTCGACACTGGCAATAACCTTAGACGCATTCAGACTTTTCCAGTCCTCCGTATCTACATCCCACATAATAAAAGGTTGTGATACATTCGCCGGTACAATGTCATTATCAGCCGCGCCATATGGCGGTCGGATAATACGGCAGTCTCTGCCTGAATATTTCTTAATCAATTCGTTGGTCGTATCAATCTCATCATGGACACCTTGGGCATCCAGTTTCGTCAGCTGTGCATGGTCATAGCTGTGGTTGCCTACTTCACATCCCAGTTCCACCATACGTTTCAGCAACGGACATGATTTGTCATTAATATTGTTGCCGACACAAAAAAATGTTGCACGGCTGTCATACTGTTCCAGTACATCCAGAAGATCACTGGTGCCATTCGTATCCGCTGTGCTCGGCCCATCATCAAAGGTCAATGCAATGATCTTCTTGTCCGGGTCATATTTCCTTGTGGACACATAATCCATCAAATCTGCCCTGCTTGAAGAATCCTCCAAAAGCGACTGCATGCTGTCGCCGATCACATACTGGAATTCCTTTGTTATCTGTTCTACAGCACCAACTACATCATGGATCTGTGTTAATTCCTCTTCTGAATACAGTCTCTTTCCGGAACATCCGGTCATAATGCCACATAACAGAATAACAAGCCCAATCATGCCCGCCAGTTTCTTCAGTCTTTTCATTTTATTCTCCCTCTTGCTGCTGCCTGCTCGACAGCAGCTTTTTCTGTTTCTCATCTCGTTTATTCGTTGTCTGTGCATTCGTCTGAAGCTTCTCCCTCTTCCGTTTCTTTAGCAGCTTCATCTTCCTGCTCGTTTGCCTCTGCACTTTCTTCCGGTTCAGCGTCTACTTCTTCAGCCCCGCCTTCTGAATCCTCTATATCTGCACCATCTGGCACTTCATCATCCACTTCCTCAGAAGATGCTGCATCCACATTCTCATCTTCTTCTACAACATGGATGATCTCTGCACCGCATTTCGGACAATAGGACGCATCCTTATCCACCTCTGCCTGACAATTTGAACAGATGACAACTCCCTTCAATAAAGCGGCTCTCTGCTCAGCTTCATTGATCGCATGCTGACAAGATGTAATCTTCTCGCATAACTCTGCCATTTCCTTTGGCATATCGCCATCAGCGTATTTCTCAAAATACAACTTGCCAAGAGATGCATATAATTCTTTCATATCGCCTTCCAACGATACTTTTTTCAGCTTTGCCTTCTGAATCTCAATCGCTGTACTGGATTTCTTCATCACGTTTTCAGAAGTTTTTGCAACTGTGTCTGTTACGCCTGATAAATTTTTCTTAAGCTGATCAAAAAATGCCATAATATTACCCTCCTGTATGAATTGTATGTACTATTTCTGGCTATTGTCGTGTATAGTCAAAAATCTCTTTGTCTCGATTACTATTATATACCTTTATGTACGTCCTGTCACCAGTTCATTGAAAGTTTTCAGAAGATTCAATCTTCCATAGCCCCATGCCCGATCTGGATAGACAACACCTTCTTTGCGGACAGCACCCAATGTCAGATATTTAATGATCTTATGACTGTTCAGCTGAAGATCATTGCCCTTTAAAAGTCCCCATTCCATCAGCAAAGCTGCCGCACCGGCCGTTTGTGCTGCAGCCATGCTTGTTCCTGTCTTGGTCCCGAATCTGTTTCCCGGAACCGGTCCGTATATCTGCACTCCCGGTGCTGCCAGATCCGGCTTTATTTCGTAATCTGCTGTAAACCCTCTTCCCGATGCGGCGTACAAACTGTTATTCGTATCATTATAAGCCGCCACGGATATGCCCTCCGATGCACAGGCTGCATCAGAAAGTGTCACATCCGGATCTGGTCTCAGAAAATATGTCTGATCTGAAATAAATGGTGTCATAGGCAGCCAGATGTGAAATCGTCTGTTCACTGCCAGATTGCCATATATGCGCAGTGACCAGATTCCCTGTGTCGGCTCATCAAATCGCAGAAAAACCACCTGCTGTCCGGAAAGAGATTCAACCATCTGATAATAAACAAAAATTGCCGTCTGGTCCAGAATAAAACGAATAGTCTGGCTTCTTCCTGCAATTGGTGTGATCTTCTCAATTCTCTCACCAGCGGGTGACTGAATCCCAATAGTATAGAGATCCGGGTGCATCGACCACAGCTCCAGCGAAAAAGCCCTCTCCCCGGCCCCCACTCTGATCTCAGCCTCTGTATAAGCCGAATCCTCAGGCAGGACGCCCAGAAAATGATGTCTCTTATCTGCCTCTCCGCCCACTGCTGTTACAACACAAACACCGCTGAAACCGGAAATATCATCAATCAGCTGACTCAGATACGACTGGCCCGTATGTCCGCCGCTGTTCGTCCCGACTCCCAGCAAAATGATCACAGGCATCCTGGCTTCCTTTGCCTTTTGAATGCAGTAGCTGATGCCTGCCATAATATCATTCTCCTGATATGCAGGGACATCTGCCGCCGTTCCATAAAACTGCCTCAAATACTGCTTGCATGGCTTCAGCTTGACAATACACAGAGATGCCTCCGGTGCTGCCCCCCGAAAAATCTTCTGATTCTATCACTCTTCCTGCTGCAACACCGGCTATAAATGTCCCATGCCCGTTTTCATCTTGAGATGGCACAACAGCCAGACTATTCTCTGCAGCCAATGCCCGGTTGATCTGCTCTGAAGTATATTCAGTGCCATATATAAAGCCTTCGGGGCTCTCCCCGTCACGAATAGTCTGATCCCATATGGAATAAATCTTCGTTGTACGGTCCTCATAGGTAAATGCCTGATGCCTGTAGTCGATTCCGGTATCAATGACACCGATCATCACACCTGAACCTCTCAGATTCAGATAAGGTGATCTGTGAAAATATAAAATACCGCTCTCTTCCAGTCCGGCTGTCCCCAGAAGACCATATAAAGCCGGCAGCATGCTGATATTGTAGTCAGAAAGTATGTTCTGCATAGATGTATCACCTGCCAGATGCATCACCGCATACCGGCTGCCGATAGCCTCAATGCAGACCGGATGATACGTGCCCGCAATACTTGAAAAGTCCTGAAAATACTCTTTGATATAATCCCGGTAATCCTCACTGTAAATCACATCTTCACAGGATATGTCGTCATAATTCTCTACCATTTCATTCCCGCCTGTCAGCAGATTCAACAGACTATATGCCGCTTACCCGGAAATTATAACCAGCTTCTGCACTTTGGAAATGTATCGACGGTGATAGAAACTGTTAATTGTTCGCTGACGGACTCTCCGGCAATGCAGGTGTTCCGCGCATAGCGATCATCGGACTGCCTTTGCCTTCAATATAGGCTTTGGTAATCGTCACACTGCCGATATTGTCATCCTTCGGGATCTCATACATAATATCCAGCATAAATTCCTCAATGATGGAGCGGAGTGCTCTGGCACCTGTCTTTCTGGCAATTGCTTTATCCGCAATAACACCCAGGGCTTCATCATCAAATCGAAGATCCACCTCATCCAGCGCCAGCAGTTTCTGGTACTGTCTGAGAATAGCGTTCTTTGGTTCCTTCAAAATACGGATCATCATATCACGGTTCAGGCCTTCCAGTGTCACCGTAATCGGCAGTCGCCCGATAAACTCCGGAATCATGCCAAATGCCCGCAGATCATCGATGGTCACCTTGCTGACAATATTCTTATCCTGATCATACTTATCCTTCAGCTCAGCACTGAAACCGATCGAACTGTGTCTGGTCAGACGTTCTTTGACAATATTCTCAAGATCCGGGAATGCACCGCCGCAAATAAATAAAATATTTCTTGTATCAATTGTTACCAGTGGTACCATGGCATTCTTGCTGGTGGCCCCAACCGGTACTTCTACTTCACTGCCTTCCAGAAGTTTCAAAAGGCCCTGCTGTACAGACTCACCGCTGACATCCCGGGCTGTTGTATTCTTCTTCTTGGCGATCTTGTCAATCTCATCAATAAATATAATGCCTCGCTCTGCACGTTCTGTATCATTGTCAGCAGCCGCCAGAAGCTTCGATACGACACTTTCGATATCATCACCGATATAGCCGGCCTCTGTCAGGGATGTGGCGTCTGTGATTGCCAGAGGCACATCCAGAAGTCTCGCCAGCGTCTTG
>NZ_JBBMEK010000248.1:0-4949 GCF_040096555.1 Coprococcus intestinihominis
TACATTGTCCAAAAGTACATTGCCGTCCTTGTCCAGAATTTTGCTGTAAAGGATAGGCTCTGTATAGACACCGCCGTTGGCGATGGCCGCATAAGCACCTGTCAGTTCAAGGTTCGTTACACCATTGGAGATACCGCCAAGACCCAGAGGTGCGTAAGCATCCCGGTCTTCGTCCATGGTTGTAATGCCAAGATTCTCAAGATATTCAATACCAAGCTTCGGTGTGACATCTTCAACCAGCCACTTGGTTGTAACAACGTTCATGGAGTAAGTAATGGCTTCACGGATGGTTGTCGTTCCTTGATAGGAGTTGGCATTGGTGTTGAACGGTTGGTAGCCGTCAGGAGTTGTATAAGGTTCATCTTCCTTGGTAGATGCCAGTGAAAGCCCACAGGAATCCAGAGCAGGAAGGAAAACGGCAATCGTCTTGAAAACAGAACCGGGCTGTCGTGTGGACTGTGTGGCGCGGTTAAAGCTTCTGCTTGTCTTCTTCTCACCGCGGCCGCCGCTTAAGGCCAGTACATAACCGGTAGACTGATCCATCAGAACGAATGAAGACTGTACCTGTACAGTCATATCAAAGCTCTGGGCGATGATATCGTCATCAGTAATGCCCTTGGCTTCAAGAAAATCTGCAATAGACTGTTTGGCTTGGTCTTCGTTGTCATAAAGCAGATCACAGTCATCGGCGCCATAATAGCTCTGCAGAGAATTCTCATCAATGTTGACGGTCTCACCGTCCTTGTCTTTGTAAGTCAGAGCCCAGTGGAGTCTGTACTCTGTGGATGGGAAGTTGTCATCATCATTATAATAGCTGTCGACAATATCCTGAATATGACGGCTCTGTGTCAGATAAATCTGAAGACCGCCGCTGTAAAGGGCATTGTTGGCTTCTGCGGAAGTATAGCCAAGCTTCTCCTGCAAGTCATTTAATACCTGATCGATGGCAGCATCTTCGAACCATGTATAGATGATATCCTTGGACTTCGTTGTCTCGTTGACTTCGGTAATACGTGAATAGACATCATCAGCCTTGGCTTCATCATACTGCTGCTGTGTAATAAGACCAAGGGTCAGCATATTGTTCAGAATCTTGTCGCGACGCTGGGCGTTGATATCCGGATAATCAATGGGGTTGTTGTAGGAAGGTGATTGGGCGATCGCTGCGATAACCGCTGATTCGGAAACCGTCAGATCGCTGCACTTCTTATTAAAATAACGTTCCGCAGCGGCTTCTACACCATAGGCACCGCGGCCGAGGTTGATGGTATTCAGGTAAGCTTCCATGATCTCGTCCTTGGACATCTCTTTCTCAAGCTTGAGAGCGAGATACCACTCCTGGAACTTACGCTTGAATCGCTGCATCGTATCTGTCTCGGCACCACCGTTGAATACGGTGAGCTTGATCAGCTGCTGGGTGATGGTACTGGCACCTTCTGAAAAATTGCCGCCATGGGAAAGACCAACGAAAAGGGCACGGACAATACCCTTCGGGTCAATACCGTTATGTTCATAGAAGCGGTTATCCTCAATGGCTACAAAGGCGTTTGAAAGGCACTTGGGAATATCATCAATCGACACGATCGTTCGATTGGATTGGGCGCCTACCAGTTCAATCGCTTCCTGTCCGTCGGGGTAATACATGACGGACTTGAGTTTACTCGGCATCACATTGCTGGCGGTAATGTCAGGTGCACTGTCGATGACCCCCTTGAAGCCACCGATGGCGGCAGCGATACCGACAATAACAATGAGCAAAATAGCAAGCATTGTGAAACGGAATATATTGAAAGTAATCTTTTTCTTGGATTTAGCAGCATTGGAACGGATTTTCTTGCGCTTTTTTTCATTATTCTGTTTACTATAATCCATTACTGAACCTCCTTCGTCCTATCATTATAGCAAATAAGCTTACTGAAATAAAGTGTATTTTTTTCGAAATAATAGGGGATAGCATAATTTTCAAGAAGGTGATAGAATAAACTTGACAAAAAGATAAAGTAAGGAAGTTGGGAATGGCAGAAATCAATAAAGTGAGCAATTACAAGACAGTATACAGGGGCGGTACAGCAGAAATTGTTGAGAAAAAGTCACGTTTCATTGCCCATTCGGCGCATGTGGAATCAGAGGAAGAGGCCCTTGCTTTTATAGAGCAGATAAAAAAACAGTACTGGGATGCAAGGCATAATTGCCATGCATTTTCCGTTGGTGTGACCAATGAGACGGCCAGATGCAGTGATGATGGGGAGCCGGCTCAGACGGCGGGCAAACCGATGCTGGATGTTTTGATGGGGCAGCAGCTGAAGAATACAGTTGTTGTGGTGACCCGGTATTTTGGAGGCACACTGCTTGGCACAGGAGGCCTTGTCAGAGCATATTCTGCGGCTGTTCAGGAAGGATTGAAGGAAAGTTTTATAATAGAGAAGTTCCTCTGCCGCAGGGTGCGGATGAGCATGGATTATACAATGCTGGGCAAGATGCAGTATCTGGCGGCCAAACTGAATCTGATGATTCTTGATACCCTCTATACGGAAGGTGTTGAAATGCAGCTGCTTGTGCCGGATACTCAGTATGCTGCTTTTATAAAGGAAGTGACAGAGGCCAGCAACGGCAAGGTCGTGCCGGAGTCGGAGGGGCTTTGTTACGGCGCAGATGTGGAAGGCAAAATTGAGATATTTGATGCCTGAGTACGACATTTAAGAATTTGAACAAACTGTGAAATTTGTATAAAAGCTTTTATTTTTCTCTATTATGTGGTATAAATAATATCATTGGATATGAAAGGACGAATTACAATGAAGAAAAGTTTAAAACTGGGAGCTGCATGCCTCGGCGTAGCTCTTTTATTGTGTGCATGCGGCAAAGGAAGTGCCAATAGTACAGACACTGCTGCAGGCAGTGAGACAGAATCAGCAGCGCAGTCTGCATCGGAATCTGCCTCAGAGACCGAAACAGAGACTGAAGATACGAATGCTTATGCGTATGATTATGATGTTGAATCCCTGGTCAAGCTCGGTGATTACAAGGGATTGACTTATACAGAGACAGATATATCTGTTTCAGATGAAGAAGTGGAATCACAGATCAACAGTACCCTGACAGCCCATGCAACACCGGAGCAGATCAAGGACAGAGCCGTTGAAGAAGGTGATACAGTCAATATTGACTATGAAGGCAAGATTGATGGTGAGACTTTTGAAGGCGGTACAGCCTCCGGTGCATCACTGACAATCGGTTCTGATTCATTTATTGATGGTTTTGAAGATGGTCTGATCGGTGTTAAGCCGGGTGAGAAGAAGACTTTGAACCTGAAGTTCCCGGATGATTACAAGACGAACCCGGATCTGGCGGGCAAGGCGGTTGTCTTTGATGTAACAGTGAACTACATAGAAGGCGATGACATTGTGCCGGAACTGACAGATGATTTTGTTAAGGGGCTGAGCATTACAGATGTTTCAACCGTTGATGAATATCGTGCTTATGTGAAGTCACAGCTGCAGACGAACAAGGAATCTGAAGCAGAGAGCAGCAAGCAGAAGGAACTGCTTCAGCAGGCTGTGGACAATGCAGAGATCAAAGAAATCCCTGAAGAACTGGTTACACAGTATGCTGCTCTGTATACAGATCATTATAAGCAGTATGCATCCTACTTTGGTCTGGAATTGTCTGATTTCCTGAAACAGTACATGAATCAGACTGAGGAAGAATTTAATCAGTCGGCAGAAGATTATGGCAAAGAAAGAGCAGGCTATATGCTGGTTGTAAGTGCCATTGCCAAGGCTGAGAAGATCGATCCGGATGCCCTTTACGATGAGAAGGTGGCTCAGTATGCAAAGCAGAGCGGTTATTCAGATGTTGCAACTCTGGAGAAGGATTACAGCCAGAAGTATCTGCGTCAGGTGATCATCAATGAGGAAGTCCTCAATGTTCTGGAAGAGAATGCAGTTGCAGTTGCTCCGACAGAGACAGAATCAGAGGCTTCCAAGTAAGCGCTCAGCGTGGGAATGCATATTATTTACAATTTTTTTTGAACAGTGTATTATAAAAACTTTGCATTTTTTGGGGAACATGCTATAATGTCCATAGGCAATAGGCACTGAACATGTTCGGCTCGTTTAAGGACAGACAGTGTGAGGCAGGAGCAAGAGAGGTGTAGAATATGGATTTTATGTCAGTATTTCTTCCGGTTTTAATTCTCGGAGTTGTCATCGTTGCGGTTCTGGTAGTTGTTGCAACCGTTGCATCAGCTGTTTCAGCGGCTGCTGTTGAAGATGATGAGGAAGACGAATAGAATCAATTGAATGAATGCGAATGATGAGGGGATGTATGTCTTTGAGCAGCATCCCCGAATTTTTTGCGTTATTTTAGGCGTGTCGGGCAAGCAAAGCGGTGTGTCAGGCAATCAATCAGGAAACGGAAAAAGCGGACCCTTTTGGATCCGCTTTCCCGGCGTTTGCTTCAGTCATCAGCTGCAGTCTGCAAATGCCGCTTGGGGCGGCTGATTGGATATGGCAGCTAATGGATTGTGAGATTCAGTTACTGCATACCGCCGTTGGCCATCTGTTCTTCCTGACGCTTGATCATTCTCCGAACCATTTCACCGCCAATGGAGCCTGCCTGGGCACTGGTAAGATCACCGTTGTAACCCTGTTTCAGGTTCACACCGATTTCGCTGGCAACTTCCATTTTGAATTTATCCATTGCGTCTTTTGCCTGTGGTACTTCCATTGTAGAACTAGAATTGTTTGTCATTGTGACACCTCCGTTTTTTGGTTCGTTTTATCCTGTATCTGAAAGGACAAACAAGACTTGCTTTTTGAAGTGTTTTTGTTTATCCTGTTACTAGTATGTGAATGACGTACAGAAACTATGAGTGGAATAATTAGGAGGTTTTGAGTCGTTTTATGGAAATAGAGCGTAAATTTTTAATTCAAAAAATGCCGGAGCAT
>NZ_JBBMEK010000249.1:0-4932 GCF_040096555.1 Coprococcus intestinihominis
TGACAGACAGGCTGTGTGAAGCGGTCTTTGATGACGGTACCGCTTACAGATATACCTATGATGTCAATGACTGTCTGGTGAAGGAAGTCCAGACCACACCGGATGGCGTGAGAACCGTGACAAGAGCCTATGATGCGGACAGCCGTGAAACAACTGTCATCTGTGGCAGTGCAAAGATAGAAAAGACCTTTGACAAGCTGGGAAGACTTTCATCCATCAGGAGGAACGGCGGGAAACATACGACAACTTATACTTATGGCACAGCAGCGGACGGAGGACAGACAGGACGGATTTCATCTATTGAACATTCGAATGGTGAACAGTCATCGGTCGAGGGCTATGGCTATGATGACTGGGGCAATGTTTCCAGAATATCAAGAGGCGGAAAGCATGCGCCAAGTACCTTTGAGTACGATGCACAGGGACAGCTGATCAAGGAGGTCGATCAGGGACAGCTGAGTATTTTCCGCTATTGGTATGATGGAGGCGGAAACCTGACAGAAGTGCGCAGTTATCCGGTCCCGGAAAGTGGTGAAGAAGAAGGCGATGGAACTGTTGTCAAGAAGTTTGCTTATGACAGCACATGGAAAGACCAGCTGGTATCGGTTACAATGGACGGGAAGACAAGGAACTTCACCTATGATGCCAACGGCAACCTGCTCAGTGACGGAAAGTATACCTACAGCTGGACAAAGGGAAGCCTGCTTGAGAAAGTGACAGGTGATGGCTTAGAGGCAGTCTATACCTACGACGCATCAGGCATCCGGACATCCAAGAAGGTGAACGGCATCACAACAGAATACCTGACAGCGGGCGGCAGTGTCCTGTCTGAGAAGAAGAACGGCGTATGGCAGCATTATCTGTATGATGGAAGCGGCCAGCTGATGGCTATCCGTTATAAGGGCGCGGATTACTATTATGTACGTAACGGCCTGATGACGATTACGGGACTGGTTGACGCCAATGGTGCGTCTGTAGTAAACTATTTTTATGACAGTTGGGGTAATATGCTTAATATTACAGGCAGTATGGCAGCAAGTCCTGATAAGGACAACCCGTACAGATTTAAGGGGTACTACTATGATGATGAGACAGGAATGTACTATCTGAAGAGCTGTTATTATCAGCCGGAGATTTGCAGGTTTATCAGTGCGGATAGTTATGCTTCAACAGGTCAGGGGATTTTGGGGCATAATGTGTACTGTTATTGTGGTAATAATCCGGTCAATGCAATGGATCCAGATGGAAAGCTGTTTAAAAATATTAAGAATGCAATGAAGGACTAATAAAGTAAAAAGTGCATATCCTATGGCGAAACGGTTTGTGAAAAATACATTCGGTGCATATGCAAGTACAAAATCAACATTCAGTAGTCCAAGTTCTAAACAAAAAACAGTAACTGGAAAAATAAAGTCATTTTTTTCACCATTCGATGTTCAGATTGGTTCAACAACATCAACAACGTGTTCAGAACATGGGAATCGGAAAAAGAGGGTAGTAGGATATGCAAATTTTGAAATGAAAGCACATATAAAAACTGCAACGACAGTTGTAAAAAAGGGGTTGAGCAAACAGAATATGTAGATTTAGGAGTAGGCGGATGAGCAGCAATCGGTGCAGTAGCTTTATCAGTGGTAATTGGAGATGTGTTTATGATTTTGCCTGTTGTTCCTGCATGGTGATAGGAAAAATGCTTAAATTAAATTAGAATATAAGGTGGTACAAATCTGGCAATAATACAGAATGTATCGCCTTATAATAAGAATTAAGAAAGAGGAAGAAAGATGCTTATAGTTAGAGGGATTATATGGATTTCTGTATTGATTGTTATGTTAATATGCATGGTAAAGACTAAAAGAAATGGTATGAAGAAAAAGATACGGGCATTGATATTTGTCGTATTTTTGTTTATATTATTTGTTTTTATGCCATATTCAACGGAAGCTCCGATAGAGAATCTTTTTATCACGTTTAAAACGCCGGAGCAGGCAATACATTACATAAATGCACCTTTTTCAAATGACAAAATAGAGGATATCATAGTAGGACAAGATACTTGTATGGCTGTTTTTGAATCAGGGCAAGATGAGGAGCTTTATGCAGGAAGGGATATGTGGTTAAGAAAGGGTGAAAAAGGTTATAAGCTGATAAGTGCGGCTGGAGTGCAAAAAGCAATTTTGTCAAATGATATTCGAGATGAAGATTTAGATATTTTCTTTTATGTAGACTATATAAAAGGGACAAAAGATACCTACTTCACAGGAACATGCGAGACAATGGGGAAACTTACATTGGAAGACAATGCTGGAACACATTTTACAGTCAGATTAATGGATAGTTCTTTTTTAGGAACGGACCAAAAAAGATATTATTGTTATGGATGTGTACAAGATATGCAGGATGATTATCAGATTACTGTAAATGGTAAGACTTATACAGCAGAGAATATAAAAAAATCGCCGGAATTTCCATAGAAATATTGCGAGATTGTCGAGAAAGTAGTAGGCTTCAATGCCCCGCATTCTTTCACCAGGGGGAAATATATTTTGCAAATTCGGCAAAGAGGCAGCGCTTTGTTTAGACAAAACGATTATTTATACCAGAGATGCAGGCGGTAATGTGACTCAGAAGAAGGTTTATGCCCTTAGTACACAGGCAAATCTGGAAGGCCAGCCTGAACAGACAATGGTATATGCTTACGCAGACGGATGGAAAGACCAGATGACAGCAGTGGATGGACAGGCTGTTGCTTATGACACAGCAGGTAATATGACAGCATACAAAGGCCGGAAATACAGTTGGTGCGGCAATGGTATCCTGACGGATGTGATAAAGGAAGATGGCAGTCAGATCCTTGGAGAAAAAAATGCTTCGGGTTATCAGTCTTATATCTACAATTCCGGCGGTGAAATAGAAGCCATTTATTATAAAAAGAGTGTCTACTATTATATCAAAAACGGCCAGCAGGACATCATTGGCTTGTGTGATGCATCCGGCCAGTGGGTTGTGGACTACAGCTATGATACAGGGGCAATCTTCTGAAGACAGGCGGCTCCATGGCGTCAACACTTGGTGTGGATAACCCATTCAGATACCGCGGTTACTATTATGACACAGAAACAGGACTGTATTATCTGGAAAGCCGTTATTACAATCCGGAATTAGGCAGAATGATGAGTGTGGACAGTTTGTCAGTGCTGGGCATGAGCAAAACAACACTGAATGACAAGAACCTGTATAACTACTGTGACGGCAATCCGGTCGGAAGAGTGGATGAAAGTGGAACATTTCCAGTAGCTATTTTTATCCAAGGTGCAATCGGAGGGGTTATTGGATTTGCATCAGGAGTTATGACAGCAGGTGCAGTTGCTGAGATCGAGGGAAGAAAAGTGACAAAGAAGGAAGCGCTGGTTGCAGGCCTTACTGGTTTGGCATCAGGAGCTGTATCAGGACTAATACCTGGATTAGGGATAATTCGAGGATGGACGGGTGCACAGATTTTTCAGTATACGTGGTTGGGAAACATTGCAGTTTCTGGGGGTGCTGCATTATTTTCCGTAGATGGTTCGGCTAAGGAAAGAGTAAATGCGGCATTAAATGATATGCTAAAGACAGCTGTAACAGGATTGGCTTTTGCACCACCGATTCCTGTATTGGAGTCAAATGGAAACACTATATTAGGAGCAGCCGTAGGTGGAATATATGATATGTCCATTGCAAAAGCAAACAGCAGCAGAAAAAATAATACATCCAGAACATCCTCCTCATCATCTTCAAAGAGTGGATATTCGGGAAGATGGTTAGTCAGTGTGGAACGGAAATATACAGGTTCGGGTCGCTTCTGTTGGGAGATATGTACGAAGTATTATTCGGATGGTTCAATCAGTGTAGAGAGATGGAAATATACGGTTTAATGTACTGGTATATCTTTTCAAAGCGTAAAAGGAGATGGTATAATTAAGAGGCAGCAGAATTGGCTGCTGCCTCAAAAAGATTTGGTTATGCCAGGGAGGAGAAAGTCGTGAAAGAAATAAGAGGCGGTTTGCCAGAGCAATATTCAAATAAGGGATTTTGTTGGTCTTTTATTGGGTTATTTATAGTTTGTGTTTTTTTTGGCATTCTGTTATGCAGGGAAGGAACAGGAATTTGTGAGACTGTTATAGGAATCGGGTTTATGTATTTGGTTGTGTTGTATATTTATTTGAGATTTTCAGTATCATATGTTATAGATGAAACGGGGGTTACAATCACTTATATTAATTTTAAAATATGGACAGTTCATTTCAACTGGGATGAGTACTATGAAGTGGAATTTGGAACAACGAGAAAAAATGAGGCCGGTGTAGATTTTGTCATGTCTTTTAAGAAAAAGAAGAAATGTCTGAGTGATTTTATATTTTCCGGAACGGTAGGATGTGAATGTACAGAAGAGACGTATGCGTTGGTGAAAAGCTGGTTACCGGAGAGCGTAAGGATGCCAAAGGTTAAGTTTTAATTATTTTATTTCCAATGCCCCGCATTCTTGCGGGGCATTCCCTTACCACAAGAAAAATAAACTGAAAATATACAAACAAAAAATTGAGAGGAAAGGAGATTGATGAAAGATGAGGGATTTAATGTTACAGTTTTCAAATAACATTTTTATAGAAATCCTGATGCTGGCTATCTGCGCGGATACACTGCTGGGGGTTCTTCGGGCCATCAAGTTTCGACAGTTCAACAGTTCTGTGGGTATCGACGGAGCTATCAGAAAGGTGGCCATGGTTGTCAGTGTAGGGATTTTGATGCTGGCGGATTTACTGATTCATGTGAATCTTCTGGCTTTTATACCTGAGGAATATGTGCATGATCTGGGTGTTCAGAAACTGGGGATGTGCGAATTCTTCTGTCTGCTGTTTACAGCCTGTGAATGTTTATCCGTATTGAAAAACA
>NZ_JBBMEK010000250.1:0-4919 GCF_040096555.1 Coprococcus intestinihominis
CCACTCTTTGAAGATGATGATGCAGATGTTCTGGATGTATTATTTTTTCTGCCGCTGTTTGCTTTTGCAATGGACATATCATATATTCCACCTACGGCTGCCCCTAAAATAGTATTTCCATTAGACTCCAATACAGGAACCGGCGGTGCAAAAGCCAATCCCGTCACAGCCGCCTTTACCATATCATTTAATGCCGCATCTACCCTGTCCCGAGCTGACCCATCTGCCGCCAACCCCGCTGCAATTCCTGCAACAGCTATATTTCCTAACCACGTATATTGAAAAATCTGCACACTCGTCCATTCAAAAATCGCACCTAATCCTGGCATTGCGCCTGCGAAAGCTCCTGATATCAAACCGGTAAGGCCACTAACCACTAATTCTTTAGCCGTTACTTTTCTTCCCTCTATCTCAGCAACTGCACCTGCTGTCATAAGTCCTGCCACACCGCCAATAACTCCGCCAAAAATCGCTCCTGCCCAGAAATTACCGCTTTCATCCACTCTTCCGACCGGATTGCCGTCACAGTAGTTATACAGGTTCTTGTCATTCAGTGTTGTTTTGCTCATGCCCATCACTGACAAACTGTCCGCACTCATCATTCTGCCTAATTCCGGATTGTAATAACGGCTTTCCAGATAATACAGTCCTGTTTCTGTGTCATAATAGTAACCGCGATATCTAAATGGGTTATCCACACCAAGTGTCGACGCCATGGAGCCACCTGCCTTCAGAAGATTGCCCCATGTATCATAGCTGTAATCCACACCCCACTGCCCGGCTGCAGTTTTGTCTCCCTGTCATCCTTATCAAATGTATACACGGTTGTCTGCTTATTCCTATCACACACCGTTGTCACACTGTCTACATTGCCATTCGCATCATAATGATACAGTCGTTCTTCGCCGGTATTCGAAACCGCTTTTCCCATACGGCCAAGAAATCAAAAAAGAGACATCCTTTGATATTTTCTCTGTATCTTATACAAAGTCATATCAAAAGATGTCTCTAATCTAAAAATCAATGTAACTGTTCAGAGCCAGCCTCCAAAATGCTACGTATTTCGTCGGTGTGGCGTATCCGCCAAATAAAATTTCAAAAACAGTTTTAAAAATGCAAGCATTTTATACCTGTTTTTTGAAATTTTGCTTGGCTCTGAACAGTTACAAATCAATATTCTTTTTATTCTGCCATTCTATACAATTTCATGGCATTCTCCCAGGTGATATCTTCAACCTCTGCTGTCGTAATACCCTTGATCTCCGCAATGGCCATCACCACATACGGCAGATTCAGTGAAGAATTCCGCTTGCCGCGGTTCGGCACAGGTGTCAGATAGGGAGAATCCGTCTCCAGCACGATTCTGTCCATCGGCGCATAGTCAACCACTTCCTTCAACACTCTGGCATTCTTGTATGTCAGAACACCGCCGATGCCCAGATACATGCCCATATTCAGATATTCTCTGGCCATTTCCACTGTATAAGAAAAACAGTGTACTACGCCGCCGATTTCTGCCAGATGTTCTTCCTTCGCAATATCCAATGTATCCTTCGCCGCATCCCTTGAATGGATAGAAACCGGCAATACCTTTTCCCTGGCAAGATTCAGCTGACGCCTGAACCAGTATCGCTGATTGGCTCTGACCTCCGGGTCTTTTTCCCAATAGTAATCCAGCCCGATCTCACCTACAGCCACCACTTTCTCATGGGCCGTCTGCTCACTGAGCCACTGAAATGTATGCTCATTTAATTGGGCGGCATCACTTGGATGCACACCTGCTGCCGCATAAATAAACGGATATTTTTCCGCAAGGGCAATACTTGAAGCCGTAGAAGCCAGATCGGCACCGATATTCACAATCCTGCCGATTCCCGCTTCCTGCATACTCTCAAGCAGGCTTTCCCTGTCTTCATCAAACATTTTATCGTCATAATGAGCATGTGTCTCAAAAATCATGCGCTATCCCTCCATTCGTCAATTTCTGCTTAATCTTCAATAAGTCCCCGCGCATCAGGCGCTGCTCATTCTTCGGCAAACCCAATTTCTTCAATCTCTACTCGATCTTCGGCAGATCCCATCGATACGTGGCCGCCAGAATACGGATGATCACCACCACAACTGCCCCCAGAATCATACTGGCAGACTTGTGGTAAGGCATCAGCCATATGCAGACGCCGGCACCTGCCAATGATGCACAGGCATAAATCTGCTTTACCAGAATAAATGGGATCTGCTGCGCCATCATATCACGAATCATGCCGCCGCCAACGCCGGTGATAACACCCACGAATAACAGCAGAAATCTATGATGGACATAGCCGATCTCATAAGCTGTTTCCACACCAATGACCGTGAAGGCTCCCAGACCGATGGCATCCAGAAGAATCATTATTTTCTCATAATAAAACAATGCCTTGCTGTCAAGCATTTGTTTTTTGATATAAAAAACAACAAAAAGTATCACCGCTGTCAGAACCGAATACTCTACATAAATCGGGTTTTTGAAGGTATTCGGCGGGTGAATGCCCAGCACCAGATCCCTGATAATTCCGCCCCCGACAGCGGTCATGACAGCCATCACAATAACCCCCAAAACATCCATTTTTTTGCGGATGCCAACCATAGCACCGGATGAGGCAAAAGCCACTGTTCCAATGATTTCTATGATAAATACAAGCATTTCCGTATTCACAAACGATTTCCTCTCTTTACACCCAAAACATTCCTTCTCCTGTTCGAAACTCACCTGCAAATTCCGACGCAGAATAAAATTCTGCTGTGCAGACAACATGTCTGCACGATATATTGTCATAAAAAGCCTCAGAAACAACCTCGGTCTCGGCCGTGTCATCCCTGAGGCTCTCTTATTCACGCTTTAAACTTCGGCTGCCAAATCAACCGACCGACTTACTGCCGAATCCGTTTTCCGCTTATTAGCAGATCTCAGCGCCGGCAGGCATCTTCTTCTCCGGAACCATCAGAGACAGATTGCCATCTGCATCCTCTGCACAGAGAATCATACCTTCAGACTTCACACCCGCCAGAGTCGCCGGTTTCAGGTTGGTCACAACCATGACTTTCTTGCCTACCATTTCTTCCGGTGAATAATGCTTTCTGATGCCGGAAACAATCTGGCGCACCTGATTGCCGATCTTCACCTGTGAGCAAAGCAGCTTCTTGGATTTCTTCACAGCTTCGCAGGCGATAATCTCGCCCACCTGGAACTGCAGCTTCTCAAAGTCATCAAATGTAATCTCCGCTTTCGGCTCGATATCAATGCCTTCTTCTGTTTCAGCTTCTTCTGCCGGTGCTGCTGCCGACTGTGCCTGTGCATTGGCTGCCTTGTCCGCTTCAACCTTCTCCATCAGCTCTTTGATGTCTACTCTTGCAAAAAGAATTTCAGGTTTTTCAACGACCTTTCCGCCTGTTTCAAGAAGTCCGAACTGGTCAAGCTTCAGATAATCTCTTTCCTGTGTGCCCAGCATATCCAAAATCCTGGCAGATGTATCCGGAAGATAAGCTGCCAGCGCAACGGCTGCCATACGGATTCCTTCCATCAGATTGTAGAGAACGGTTGCCAGTCTGTCCTGCTTTGTCTCATCCTTTGCCAGTTTCCATGGTTCTGTCTCATCGATATATTTATTGCATCTTCTAAGCAGTGTAAATACCTCAGTAATTGCGTCTGCCACTCTGAGTTTCTCCATCTTGGCATCCACTTTCTCATGCATTGCCAGTGCAACAGCTTTCAGATCATCATCAACAGGCTCATTTACACCCGGATTGGAGATCACACCGCCGAAATACTTGTTGTTCATGGAAATGGTACGGTTCACAAGATTGCCCAGAATATTCGCCAGATCTGAATTCATACGTTCAACCATCAGTTCCCATGTGATAGAACCGTCATTATCAAACGGCATCTCATGCAGAACAAAGTAACGAACTGCATCCACACCAAAATAATTCACCAGATCATCCGCATAAATCACATTGCCCTTTGACTTACTCATCTTGCCATCACCAACCAGCAACCATGGATGACCAAATACCTGCTTTGGCAGCGGCAGATCCAGTGCCA
Source organism: Coprococcus intestinihominis (assembly GCF_040096555.1). Classification (NCBI taxonomy): domain Bacteria; kingdom Bacillati; phylum Bacillota; class Clostridia; order Lachnospirales; family Lachnospiraceae; genus Coprococcus; species Coprococcus intestinihominis. The sequence goes on from NZ_JBBMEK010000250.1 coordinate 4,082, forward strand.
TCAGCATGATTGGCCAGTAAATCGTATGGAAACGGATAATATCCTTACCGATCAGATGCAGGTCAGCCGGCCAGTACTTCTTGTAGAGTTCATCGCTGTTGCCGTCCACATCATAGCCAAGGCCTGTAATGTAGTTGCTGAGGGCATCGATCCATACATAAACAACATGTTTGTCATCAAAATCAACCGGAATACCCCATTTGAAAGAGGTTCTGGATACACACAGATCCTGAAGACCCGGCAGAAGGAAGTTGTTCATCATCTCGTTCTTACGGGATTCAGGCTGAATAAATTCAGGATGTGTATTAATATAATCAATCAGTCTGTCTGCATATTTGCTCAGTTTGAAGAAATACGCTTCTTCCTTGGCATCAATGACTTCGCGGCCGCAGTCCGGACACTTGCCGTCCACCAGCTGACTCTCTGTAAAGAAAGATTCACACGGTGTACAGTATTTGCCTTCATAGTAGCCCTTATAAATATCACCCTGATCATGCAGCTTCTTGAAAATCTTCTGAACCTGCTTCTCATGGTATTCATCTGTTGTACGGATAAACTTGTCATAGGATGTATTCATCAGATCCCAGATCTCCTTGATCTGACCGGATACATTGTCTACAAACTGCTTCGGTGTAATACCTGCTTCACCTGCTTTGATCTCAATCTTCTGACCATGCTCATCTGTACCTGTCTGGAAACGGACATCGTACCCCTGCATTCTCTTAAAACGTGCAATACTGTCAGCCAGAACGATCTCATAAGTATTACCGATATGTGGCTTGCCTGATGTATAGGCAATCGCCGTTGTAATATAATATGGTTTCTTTGCCATTTTTCT
>NZ_JBBMEK010000251.1:0-4897 GCF_040096555.1 Coprococcus intestinihominis
ATAGAGTGTGCATACTCTGTCATAATTCTCGGTAATATAGGAACTTTCAGTTTATATAAGCAATTAGCCGTCCTTTGAATAAGCACTGCTAGCGGACCCGGATAAGCAGCTATGATTTCCATATAGCTCTCTGCAGCCGGATCACCTTCATATGCCGCTTTCATATCCGATATTACTAGCCGTTGCAGAAAAGGAAGCGTCATTTCAAATTTTCTCAACACTTCCTCTACTGCAGTATCTCCTTTACCTAAAAAATCCAAATATTCTTTCAAAAGGAGCTGTATCATCTGTACTGCGTATCGCTCATCCTTTTTTTCACCTTGCCAATATTCCATATAGAAAAATTTTCTTAGCCAATAGACAAAATCTTGAATCCATTTATTATCTGAAGACTTCTCTAAAATCCCTTTAATTTGAAATATGTCATTGTCACTTTTCTTCAATTCGTTTCTGTTTCTCATTTTATTTTCCTTTTATATGTTAGTTTTCTCTAACTTATATGCAAAAAAATTTTTTACTGTTCCTAGTACAAGGCTACTTGCTAAAATTATATGAGCCACTGCAATTCCTTTAGCTACTATTGAAATTCCTATCGTTTCAAAACAGAATGCCAATACAAATTCGATAGCCAACAATGTTCTTGCACGTTTCCCATAAATCTTTCTTTCTACTTTATCTAGTCTTTTACTTCCAGTATCCACCGGGGCTAACAATAATATAATCACAATAGAAACAAACCATGTTATCCGAAATGCAATTCCCATCATTGAATCTATTGCCAAATATTCTCCACATATAAAAACCAGGAAACTGGAAACACAAATGCAGCTTATAGATTTTCTCAAATGAATTCCTCCTACATACTGCCTTAAAAAAACAAACGGCAGTAAAAAGCTGAACATCCCTAACCAGTTTCCCGTTATGCTACCCAATACAATAATAATAGAATATATAAGAATTCTGCTTAACAACAGTCGATAAGCATATTCATACAGCCTACGTTCTTTTTCCCCAAGAATTCCCCGTTGACTTTGTAGAGTGAAAATCCAGTCAATTATCCTTTTTCTCATTAAAACTTTCTCATCTTCTTAACTTCGTCCGGTTCTTCATCCTGAAAATATAACCAGTCACATGCAAGATTTGCGGAACGTGCTGTCAATTTGAGCGCAAGCAAATTGATGCCCTCTAATACCTTTGTTGTTACTTTGTCTAATATTTTCTTCATGATTTTTGCCTCCTTTTTTCAAAATTCTACTAAAAAATCGACTCTACTACAATTACCTCGGCCAAAACGGTAATTTTTTGGGCGATTTTTGCATAGTCTTATCTAATTGTAAAGATTATCTCAACAGAAAACTCCCGTTCTCCTGTAACAATCCTCATGATTCCTCCATATCTTTCCACCAGTTTCTTTACCGTATGAAGCCCGATTCCATGACTGCCGGAATCTCTTTTTGTACTTATATATCGGTCCTTCTCTTTTATTAAAGGCACAATATAATTATTGCGAAATTCCATTACCAGGAAATGATTTTCATTCCCCATATACATATTACAAATCACATACTTATCTTTCTCTGTCTTTTCAGCAGCCTCGATTGCATTATCCAAAAGATTCCCCACAATAGAAATCAAATCTAGGTCTTCTATAAAATCTGTCCTAAGATTATTTCCAAGTTTGATTTTATACAATATGCCTTTTGATTCGGTGACAAATTTTCTTTCACATAAAATGCTGTTTAGAACCGGATCAGCGCAGTAACTATAATTTTTCAGTTCCTGTATCCGGATCCCCAAATGTCTTACCATGTTATCCAGCTCAAGATTTTTTCCATTTTCTATCAAGTTCGCTGTAATACAAAGAAATTTACTCACATCATGCAGAAAAGCCATTTTATCTTCGTTTACCTTATTGATATATTTCTGATTGATATTTTCAGCTTTACTTTTCTGATAAAGCAATTCCATCTTTTTTACTTCTTCAGACCTTTCAATTAATTTATCAAAGACTGCAAATATACAAATATTCGTCATTAACAGCAATGCTGCTCCAATAGGAATCATGATACGATTTACACCGGTAAAAGAAATATTCGAATAGTATATACACATAAAAATGATAATTGTCGCCACCGGCAGAGTTAACAGCACAGTAAACAATTTATTTTCAATCGTCAGATAATTTTTCTTTCTTGTTATCTGGTTAATACATTTCACGAGTAAAAAAGTCATCGTTTTCATCAACAAAATAGCTAGTGTTTTTTCCAGCTCTGACTGAAATTCGTTTGCTGTTCCAGTTATTCCATAGGCTTCAGTAATCGCAGCAAACAAAAACTCTGGTACGATTGCCAACATATAATAACAACAGGCCATGATAACTTTCTTCCACTTACTGCCTTGAAAAATAATAATAGCAGCAATCGTATAACTTGCGGGAATAATCGCAATATTAAATAGCGTCGTTCCCATATGATTTGCAATAAAAATACAAAGTGCCGCAGCAAAGTACACCCCAATTCTTTTCCATAAAGGTTCTACCCTATACGGAAACATATTTTTCCCAAAATCATTCAGCATCCATACCTGAAGGCTGCAAACTAAAACATCTCTTAGTAAACTCATCAGATCAACCATTCCTTTCCCTCAGATATTCAAACAGTGCCTCGGTAAACTCTTCTTTCTTTGCTCTTGAAACATTCAGTTCTATTCCGCATTTCAACCGTAGTACGCCTTTTTCTAACCCTTCTACTTTTCCCAACTTAACAATGTAACTATAATGCGCCTGTGCAAATCCCTGATCTTTTAGCTGTTCACATAATTCTCCAAACGCTTCTCTGCACCGAACTGTCTCTTTTTCTTGCTCTTTCACAATGGTTATCTCACATCCTCTTTTGGCTCTGGAAACATATAAGATATTTTCCACATGTATGCGTATTATCTTCCCCGCCGATGTCACCGTTACCGCATAGTCATTCAGAAAGCGTCTCTTTACCTCAGTCATAATAGCTGCAATTTCCCGGCGTAAGCTGGTATCGTGTAAGTCCTTCATAATATACCGAAAGGGCTGTCCGAAATTTATACTGTCCACTGTCGGCTCAAAATAACTGGAATAGAAGATTAAAACTGCATCTTTGTTATAATTTCTCAATTTTAATGCTGTTTGGTTTCCATCCAGCCCCGGCATACGGATATCTATAAAGACTAATTCGTGGAGAATATCCGTATGTTTCAAAAGTTCATTTCCTGATTCGTATTCATAAAATCTGATTTCATTTTCAGGCAAACTATTTTCATGCTCTATAATCTCCCTGATCGTTTTTCTATATCTTTTATCATCATCACAAATCGCTATCTTATACATAATCCTCCCTCATTGTTAGTTACGGCTAACCTTATTTCATAAAAAAACCATCCCGCAGAATTTTGCCATGAGATTATCTCTTACTTCTATAACTCCGGTTCCAACTCTGCAAAGATGGAATCTCCAAAAAATTCTGGTATTGTGATTTCTAATCCATCACACAATTTCTTGATTGTAACTACGCCTACATTCTTACTCTGCCCATACAAAATATTCTTCAGCGTTGATGGCGGAACACCAGAACGTATCGCCGCCTCATTCACGGTAATATCCTTTTGCCTTATCAATTCTTCAAGACGATATATAACTGCTGTTTTCATATCCATGATTTCTACCACCTTTTCTCTATTCTATATAAATTGCCCGTAAAAGGTCGCCCATATATAGTCTTTTTGAACAAAGATACATCTTTGTAAGCTTTGTATACTTTCGTGGTAGATAATTCAGCATTTTTACCAAAACAAAAAGACATCGGCGCATACCGATGTCTCAAGATAATTTTTTTCTATTTTATATCTCGCTGTTTTCATTTCCCCTTCTTTGTCAAATTCCATCCGCATCTGTCCTACAGATTCCCATGTTTCAAATGGAATTTCCATATATTCTAAGACACGCTTCATTCCTAAACCACCGTCTTGCACTGGCCACATACATAAATCATAATATTTCGGATGTGTAACCTGCAGTCGCTGATGTCACGCTTTTCACATAAAGATGTTATTTTATCCGCAATATACTTCTCTATCTGCAAGTAACTATACCTCATTTCCTCTATCACATGTTCTATTGTACCTGTAATAATGAAAAAATATTAGTAATCAACTTTGCAATCATTTAATCCCATAATAGGAAGTATACGCATAAAAAATATAAAGATACTCTCTTTTCCGCAAAAGTCATTTTCGCTTATATCATTTTTATAATATCACAGGTTATTTCATTTGTCACATAAAACTTCGAAGCACAAACCTTTCAAAGCAAAAAAGCCGGAAGCCACGTTGTCATCCGTGACCTCCGACTTGTTTTGCTTATACTACACTGTCCTTACACCCAAATCAGCCCCTCTCTCTGGCTTATCTTTTCCCTGTTTTTCCTGGATAATTCTCTTATTGATTTCCAATCGTTCATGGATTGACGGTTTTTTCTCTTTTCCTGGCATTGCCTTTTTCTGTGCTACTGCCTTTCTTTCAGCTTTCCCTGCGTCCTTAACTGCTGTATTTGCTTCAACGCCAGCTCTTGGCACAGCTTCTCTGCTCTCATTTTTTCTCTGCCACCTGCTGTTCTCGTCTCTCCTTCACACCTTTTTCTTCCAGACTGCAAAAACTCTGCAAATACGGCAGTACATGATTCTGCATATCCGTCAGATCTTCCATATACTTCTGAAATTCTTCATTGCCTTTTCCTTGCTGATAGCTGATCCAGCTTTCATCCGTCAACTTCATTTCATATTATTGTTAAGAAGCTTCCGCTTGGAACTGATCCAAACTGTTGCAAAGGCTTCTGTATGCGGGAATGTCGAAAGACCTGCATCGTCAT
>NZ_JBBMEK010000252.1:0-4894 GCF_040096555.1 Coprococcus intestinihominis
CAGCTCCCCGGAAACAATCTTCGAATAAACCGGTGCCTGTGGATCGATCATCAATGTCAGGAATCCAACATAATCCGGCTTGATCGCGCTGATCAGGGAAGCCGATGCAATGGCGTGTTCTCTCAGCCGCTGCCGTCCGCCAAGGCCGGAAATCAATGTGGCCGAACAGAGAATACCGCATCTTTTCAGCTTCCTGCCTGCTTCGATCATCTCTTCCCTTGTCACACCCTTTTTGACATCTTTTAAGACCTGCGGATCACCGGACTCAATTCCCATATAAACCATATCAAGGCCTGCAGCTTTCAACTGCATCAGTTCTTCCTCAGACTTATGAAGAATATCCTGCGTCGTTCCGTAAGCAGTCACTCGCTCCAGATTCGGGAATTTCTCCCAGATATACGTCAGAATCTGTATCAGCATTTCCGTTTTCACAATCAATGCGTCACCGTCTGCCAGAAAAATCCTGCGAATATGGCCGCCATACAGCATCGCAGCCTCATCAAAATCCGCCAGTATATCTGCAAGGGGTCTGATCTTAAATTTCTTGTCTTTATACATCGTGCAGAATGTACAGGTGTTGTGGGCGCAGCCCACAGTTACCTGCACAATCAGACTGCGTGCCTCACTCGGTGGTCTGTAAACAGTTCCTTCATATTGCATGATGTGCCCTCCTGATTCTTCTTTAAATAGTTCGCATGCGTATTATTAAATACCAGTATATCTTTTATCCCAAAAATAATCAATAGGCAGATGCAAGTATTTCCCGAAAAACAAAAACGCCACGTACCTGATGACTCAAATACATGGCGTCCACAAAATCATGGATGGAGGTGGATTCGAACCACCGAAGCGTGTCGCAGCAGATTTACAGTCTGTCCCCTTTGGCCACTCGGGAATCCATCCATAAGTCATTTCTGACCGCTATCCATGATATCATATTTAATTTTAAAATTCAACCCCTAAAATTTCACTGTATATCCGTACCGCGTCAAAATAGCTATGCAACTATCCTTCCATCCGACATATTGCTTATCCGTTATCCGATATCCTTCAGGATAACAGCCGATGTCCTCGGCATCGCTACCATCAAATAGCCATCTGTTACAACATAAATATCCGGCACCTTTGTAAACGACTCTGCCACACTCATCAACTGCTGCTCCATGCGGCTTCCATCTGCCACACCAATCTGCCAAACCGGCACTGCCACATTCACTGTCTCCTGTGTATTATTGACAATGACTGCATACCGCTCATTCTTATCAAAACGGCCATAGCCCAATAGTCCCCATGCTGTATAAAGCATTTTGTAGGAACCGGTACGCAGTGCCGTGCTGCTTTTGTGGATTCGAATGGCTTCTTTGTGGAATTGCAGCATCTGCTTATCTTCATGACCCCACGGATAAGTTCTTCTATTGTCCGGATCCGTCCATCCGCAGACACCGGCCTCATCCCCATAATAAACAGTCGGTGCTCCCGGCCACGTCATCTGCATGATCACAGCCTCCCGCATAACAGCATCATGGATGCCTTCTTCAGCTGCCTTTGCCCCTTTGCTCTGAATTCTTCCAACCTGTCCATTGGTTCTTGTAAGGAATCTTGAATGATCGTGATTGGACAACTCATTCATGGCCACATAGAGAGAATCATACTCAAAGCGTGACATATGATGACTCATAGCACCTTCAAATGTCTCCGGATTGCACAGCAGATCATCTCTTCTCTCATCACTGTGTTTTTCCACACCGGTCAGGAACCATGTAATCGGCTCCATAAATGCCTCATAGTTCATCACGGTATCCCATTCATCCCCTTCAAGCCATGAAGCCGGATCTGTATAATTTTCAGCCAGAATCAAGGCATTCGGATTTGCTTCTTTGACTGCTTTTCGGAAACGTTTCCAGAATAAATGATTATACTCCGGAGAATGACCGAGATCCGCCGCCACATCCAAACGCCAGCCATCCACATTGTAAGGCGGTGACACCCACTTCTGTCCGATTCTCAGAATATATTCACACAAACTTTCAGATTCTTCATAATTCAGCTTCGGCAGTGTATCATGCCCCCACCAACCATCATAATCCTTATTATACGGCCATTTTTCTGAATGAAATTTGAAAAAGCTGCGATAAGGGCTCTTCTCATCCACATATGCCCCCGGCGCATAGCCCTCCTGTCCTTCATAAATCCGCTCTCTGTCCATCCATTTATTGAAAGAACCGCAGTGATTGAACACACCGTCCAGAATCACTTTCATGCCTCTGCGATGTACTTCCTCTACAAACTGAACAAAAAGTTCGTTGCTGGCTTCCAGATTCTTCTTATTGGTTACACGACGGATATAGCGGCTGGCATGACAATTGTCCATATCGCTTTTCTCCAGTACTTCTCCTGCATCATCAACAATTCTGCCAAAATGTGGATCAATATAATCATAATCCTGAATGTCATATTTATGATTGGATGGTGAAACAAAAATCGGATTCAGGTAAAGAACTTCAATCCCCAGATCCTGCAGATAATCCAGCTTGTGCATAATTCCCTGAAGATCGCCGCCATAGAAGTGACAGACATCCATGTCATGCGGATAAGCCTGCCAGTCCTTCTCCTGCTCTGAATGCAGCTTCACATAGCTATACTCCCGATCCAGCACATCATTTGTCGGATCTCCGTTACAGAACCGATCTGTAAAAATCTGATAAAAAACGGCACCTTTCGCCCAGTCTGGCGTCTTGAACTCCGGATAGAAATTGAAGTTATAATAATCCTGCACACCGTCCATCACACCGCGTTTATTGTACACAGCTGTCCTTTTGCCTTCGTCAGTTTCCGCTCCGGTAACTGTAAAATAATAATTCGTGCCGCACTCCGGATAATGAAGCATCACTTCATAATAATCAAACCGACCTTCCGTAAAACATTTATGCATATCTGCTTTCATGCTGTCCGTCACAACCGTTACCAGTTCTGCATTATCCTTCGCCGTCCGAAAGCGCAGCCTGACACCGTAACCGGTGCCGTCAGATGTATATAATCGATAAAAAGGAGTCCCATCCGCAAAGAACGCCTGTCTGTTCAAAATTTTATTCATTCCCTTGCTCCTGTCAAAAAAATTGGAGCGAAACTCATCCTTATTCACAAGAGCATATCGAACCGACGATTCAATATACTCATTCTGGAATAATGAGAGTTTCGCAGATATTGATAAAAACTGTTTCCAGACATTAGTCAAAAGCATTAAAATTACTTCTGAATTATGTCCAGCATTCAACAGCCGCAAAATTATTTCTATTGTATAGTAAATTCAATAGATTTTCAACCTTCTACTCTATTGTATACACACAAACCATGAAAATATGTATACACATCATCCCTTTTTCTTTTCCGAAAACTATAAAAACAGACTCTACAACATAGATAAAATGCGGCTCAAAAATGCTTCGGAAAAGAGCTATCGAAATACTCTTGAGCCGCATTTCATCTATTATTTTTTTTAATTTTGGGGGACAAAGAAAAAAGGACAGCTTCCGTTGCTGTCCTTTTGGAGAAGGTATTTTTGTTTATGGGGTGAAACAAAAACTTTATAATGTATTGGGGGGTTTACGTCTATTATAATACCATGCCCCCACTTAAAAGTGTTCACAAAGTTTTATTTATTCACCAAACCTTTTTATGCAAGTTACATAAAGCGTAATTTTTCATTTTCTGTTTTCTCTGGAAAAACTGCCTCAAATTCTTCTCTTGTTATCTTTTCTTTGTCAATGAGCAGATTCGCGCATGCATGCAGCTCATCCAGATGCTCTGTAATGATACGTCTGGCTTCCTGATGGCAGCCATCAACGATACGTTTCACTTCCTGGTCGATCACAGCTGCAATGCCCTCTCCATATGGCTTGGAATGGCCGATATCTCTGCCGATGAACACCTCATCACTGCCGCTTGTATAATTAATCAGACCAACTGCATCAGACATACCGTACTCTGTAACCATGGCACGTGCTGTCTCTGTTGCCGTCTTAATATCCTGGGAGGCACCCGTTGTAATATCATCAAAGATCAATTCTTCCGCGACACGTCCGCCCAGAGATACAACAATATCCTGCATCATCTTGCCCTTGGTATTGAACATATTGTCTCTTTCAGGCAACGGCATTGTATAACCTGCTGCACCAATACCTGTCGGAATAATAGATACGGAATAAACCGGTCCTACATCCGGAAGCAGATGGAATAATAACGCATGTCCGGATTCATGGTAAGCCGTAATCTTCTTCTCCTTGTCGGAAATAACACGGCTCTTCTTTTCTGCACCGATGCCGACTTTGACAAACGCCCGGCGAATATCATCCTGCACAATATATGCACGACTCTGTTTTGCCGCATAAATGGCTGCTTCATTCATCAGATTCTCAAGATCTGCACCTGTAAAACCTGCTGTTGTACGGGCAATCTGATCCAGATCCACATCATCCCCCAGCGGCTTGCCCTTGGCATGCACTTCAAGGATTTCACGACGTCCCTGAATATCCGGACGGCCAACGCCAACCTTACGGTCGAAACGGCCCGGACGAAGGATTGCCGGATCAAGAATATCCACACGGTTTGTAGCTGCCATAACAATGATGCCCTCATTGACACCAAAACCATCCATCTCTACAAGCAGCTGATTCAGTGTCTGCTCACGTTCATCGTGGCCGCCGCCGAGACCTGTTCCACGTTTTCTTGCTACCGCATCGATCTCATCAATAAAAACAATACACGGTGCGTTCTTCTTGGCATTTTCAAAAAGATCACGCACTCTGGATGCACCGACACCTACAAACATTTCCACAAAGTCCGAACCGGAGATACTGAAGAAAGGTACACCGGCTTCACCGGCTACCGCCTTGGC
>NZ_JBBMEK010000253.1:0-4894 GCF_040096555.1 Coprococcus intestinihominis
TAAGTCTTCTTACACATCTGGAAGAAGATATCGAAGAGTTGGAGAATCTGATTAAAGATGGTGACCGGGAACTGTTCGAAGATATTCTTGCCAATACGGTAAGCCGGAAGATCCGTGGAAAGATTAATGCATCCAACACATGGGTACAAAAGATGAATTCCCTGATGAACGGCATGAACACATCCAGTGGTCTGAAGCTTAGCCTCAGATGGAGAAGCAAAACAGCAGAACAGGAAGACCAGCTGGATACAAAAGAACTGGTGGATTTGTTAAAGAAAGATTACCGCCTGATGAGCGAAGAAGAAGCATCCAGGCTTTCGGCACATTTCCGCTCGAAAGTAGCAGAAGCGAGAAGAAATGCAAGAGACAGTGCCGGAATGATATCATTCTATCAGATTATGAAAGATACTCTGGATTATCGTAAATGGTTTGAATTTCAATTGTTCTCACAGAAGAACGGAGAACGACAGAAAGAACTGACAAACAGTGTATTTGGAACTTTCAGCGGCGGAGAAAAGGCGATGTCCATGTATGTGCCGTTATTCTCAGCAGTTGTGGCGAAGTATCAGGGCGGCAGGGAAGACGCGCCAAGACTCATCTCACTGGATGAAGCATTTGCCGGAGTGGATAATAGGAATATCCGTGATATGTTCCGTCTGATGACAGAGTTCGGGTTTGACTTTATTATTAACTCCCAGGTTCTGTGGGGCGACTGTGATACACTGGATGCATTGGCAATCTACCAGTTGATTCGTCCGGGCAATGCGAAATTTGTGACGGTTATGCCATATCTGTGGAACGGACATAAAAAGGAATTGTTAGAGCATGAAGAAGAAGTTGAGCAGAGAGGTATAGAGCTTGGAATGGCATCAGAAAATCACAGGTAAGATAGTTGAAAAATGCAGTTAAGGATATGATGAGAAGGTTGAATGGCGATGAATGAGAGTGAACAGGAAGAACTTGAGAAGATAAAAAAAGAATGCCTGGCATATTTTGGACAAAGTCCGGTCTGGAAAAAAGTCCTGAGAGGCTTTCGAGAAAAATACAGCTCTTATGGAAGGTTTGGCGGAAAAGTGGTTTTGAAGAATCTGAAATCACAGGACATTGAAGAACTGGAGGGCTTCTTTGGCAAGTCTTTTCATGGACAGAAAAGTGTGACAGTGTCTGCAGAGAAATTCCGGCAGGCACTGGAAGTAAGCCGTTACAAAAATATGACACCGGAATGGCTGTTAGAAAACTTTTTCGAAGAACCATTGCTTGGAAAACAGGAACAAAAACTTTTAAGGCAACAGGAAAAAGAAAGAATATGGGAAAATTTCCGAAAGAGTTACGAAGGAATGCCGATAGAGACGGTGGAAGAATCGTTGAAAAATATCGTCAAAGACAGTGAGAATCGGGAAGTTACAGAATGGGAGCGACTGTTGCGGCTTGGAGCAGAAATGTATAATCATTTACCATATCGTCAAAGTGAGAAGCTGTATCTGGCTGTATTTGCAGCGATGCTGACAGGAAATCCACATGCATTTGACAATGGAACTGCCGATGGCAATTTCCTGTATCAGATTATCCAGATGGATATGGAGAGCAGAAGCATTAAGATAGAGGCATCTGAGATTTTTCCGGCTTACAAGCGCCAGAAAAGTTACCTGATGGCAGGCATTATGCTGGATGACATCTCAAATTATGCGATGCTGTATCAGGTACAGGCAGTCAAAAAAGATGGAAGTATTCATCAGGGGATGGCGGGATTTGCAAGGGAACAGCATATTGTACAGGTGCCGCTTGCAGTGATATCAGAGTGGGAGTTGCTTCGTTGTTCACAAGATGAAATCTACATTGTGGAAAATCCTTCTGTTTTTGCAGTATTGTGTGGAAAAGAAAAAGAGAAAAACACAAGAAGAGCGTATATGTGTATGAACGGACAGCCGAGACTGGCCGGACTGATGGTACTGGAGCTTCTGGCAAAGTCTGGAACCAAAGTGTATTATGCGGGAGATCTGGATCCGGAAGGTATACTGATTGCACAGAAGCTATCACGGTATTATAAAGGAGAATTTCATTACTGGCATATGGAAACGGAAGATTATGAGAAGTGTAAGTCAGAGGAAGTTATATCGCCGAAGCGAATGAAGATACTGGAGCGGATTACGGATGATAGATTGAAACCGGTGGTGGAAAGAATTAAAGCGTATGGGACTGCCGGGTATCAGGAAATGTTGATGGAGGAGACAAAATGATGATCAGAGACGCAAAAGAAAAAGATATTCCGAGAATTTTAAAGCTATTAGAACAGGTACTGCAAATTCATGCAGATATAAGACCTGATATTTTTATCCCAGGTACGACAAAATATACCATAGACGAATTGAGAGAGATTTTAAAAAATAAAGAAAAGCCAATATTTGTTGCAGTGGATGAAGCGGATGTTTGTGTGGGGTATGCATTTTGCCAATTACAGGAGCAGCCTGTTTCAAACAATATGGTACCATTTAAGTCGTTCTATATCGATGATCTGTGTGTTGATCAAGAAGCACGGGGCCAGCATATTGGTGAAAGTCTGTTTGAACATGTAAAAAAAGAAGCAAAGCAACGGGGCTGCTATGAAGTGACATTGAATGTATGGACAGGAAATACTTCAGCAGAAAAATTTTATGAGAGAATGGGAATGCGAACGAAAAAAAGACAAATGGAATACACGGATCTGTAAAATGATAGCTTGAAATATTAGATTGTGAAAAGAAGGCAAGGGGAAATGAAATATGACCACAAATCATCTGATTTTAGATTTTTCACATGTATATTGTGACGAGAAGATTCCAAGGAATGATAAAGTGCATTGGCTGGACTGTTCTGATATTACGGAATGTGATTTATATTGTTCCAAACGTGCAGAAGAAGAAATCAGAGCGAGAATTGCGCCCTATGGTATTCATGGAATTCATTTTCTGGATTCTGGAAATTATCACTATGTAACAGGCATCATGACGGCGTTGATTAAACAGAAATTTTCTTTAATTTTACTTGACCATCATACAGATATGCAAAAACCGATGATTGAGCAAATGACAAGCTGTGGTGACTGGGCAGGAAAAGTATTAAAAACAAATCCATGGTTGCAGCAGTTGATATTGATTGGACCGCAGGAAAGCGATATTTTGCAGATATATCGTGAAAAAGAAGGTCTGGTGTCTGGTGCAGAATTGCAGGAAAAGCTGATTACTTTTTCTGAAGAGGAGATTCAAAGTGTAGAAGATGAAAATAAAATTTCGGGGATAAAAAGGAATCTTCCGGTTTATATTTCTATTGACAAAGATATTTTGGATGAAGAATATTCAGAGACAAATTGGAGTCAGGGAAAAATGCCATTACCTGTGCTGGAACGGCTGCTGATTCCATTTTTAACAAGCGGAAATATCCTGGGCATTGATATTTGCGGGGAATGTCAACAGGGAATACCATTGCCGCAGTACCTGGAAGCAGAGAAAATTAATGGAGAAACAAATAAAGAATTGTTTGATTTTCTGATGCATTACTGTAGAAATTTTTGACGACTGTCATCGGCGATATACAGGCATTGCGATTCAGAATTTTCCAGAAGGAGCCACTATTTCCATGCCGCTGAGAGCAGAAGGAGAGGGGAAGGGGATTTCCAGGCGGCGTGTTATCCGGTGTAGTTGAACCGGTCGGATTCAGTTTGATGATTGATGGTGCTGGATGTGGCACTTGGGTAAAGTAAATAAGGGAATTAAGTGAAGCCAACCAGAACAGTGGAATTCGAATAAAACGAATCGATACAATATAAAGCTCTTAGCTGTGGGTCAAAACGCATAGCTAAGGGCTTTTGTCATACCATAAATCGGAAAAATTGTATCGCTGTGGCATTTTGCGTATGTAAAATAAATGTATAATTTCACTTTCTGTTTGACGGCTTTTTGTGTATACTAAAATTAGCGGAAATATCTTCGCGAAGCAGACAAAGGATTCGTATCGGATGGATGAGTGGGTTCGGGTATGCGGCGCTTTAAAAAGAGTTTCTGACGACGTTGCAGGAGGAAAGTTTATGGGAACACGAAAAAAGATTTTGTCATTGCTGCTGATGATTATATTATTGCTTCCGGTTGGAATGGGGATTCATGTGGAAGCGGCAGCTGAAACGAAACAAGTAGACGTTTTGTTTACACACGATACGCATTCCCATCTGAACAGTTTTTCGACAATTGTAGATGGGGAGCAAAAGGAAGTCGGCGGATTTGCAAAAATAAAAACGCTGATCGACGAGAAGAAGAAAGTAAATCCGGATACACTTGTGCTGGATGGCGGCGATTTTTTAATGGGAACGCTGATTCAGACGGTCTATGACACAGAAGCAGCAGAGCTGCGCATGCTTGGTTTTCTCGGGTATGATGTGACAACCTTTGGCAATCACGAATACGATTACCGTTCAAAGGGGCTGGCGAATATGCTGAAGGCAGCTGTAAAATCCGGTGAGACATTGCCTGCACTGGTTGTCTGCAATGTGGATTGGGACAGTATGGAACAGGCTGGACTAAGTGACGGACAGCAGCAGATTCAGTCTGCTTTTGAAACATACGGTGTGAAAGATTACGTTGTGCTTCAAAAGGGAAATGTAAAAATTGCAGTAGTAGGTGTCTTTGGAACAGATGCTTTGAAATGCGCACCGACATGCGAACTGATCTTTAAAGATCCGGTGGAGGCCGTTAAGGAAACTGTAGAGGAAATCAAGAAGAATGAAGATGTCGATATGATTGCCTGCGTGTCTCATGGCGGCACGTGGGAGGATGAGTCGAAGTCGGAGGATGAAATCCTCGCAAAAGCAGTGCCGGATATAGATCTGATCATCAGTGGACATTCGCATACGGAGCTGAAAACAGCC
>NZ_JBBMEK010000254.1:0-4883 GCF_040096555.1 Coprococcus intestinihominis
ACCATGATTAACCGTGCCTCTAATGGTGTATGGAATGGCGGGCGTATTCCGTTCGGTTACTCTTATGATAAGCCTACTCAGGTATTCTCCATAGATCCGGAGGAAAACAAAATCTACAACTTCATGGTAGAAACCTACGAAGATACACAATCCATTGTACATACTTCTAGGAGGCTGAATGAGGCTGGATATCGTTCCAGAAACGGAAATATGTGGAGCCCGGTGGCAGTGTGGACTATTTTACGGAATCCGTGGTATAAAGGCGTGTATCGGTACAACTATTACAAGATTCCAGGAAGAAAAGCGATTAAGGACGAATCGGAGTGGGTTATCGTAGAAAACCACCACCCGGCTTCCATTGATCCGGATCGGTTCGATCGGATCCAAGCTACCCTTGATAAGAATGCCCGGTATCGGAATACCCCAGGAAGAAAGACGGCTCAGAAGAATGTTCACGTATTCTCCGGACTTGTCTGGTGTGCAGAGTGTGGATCCGCTTTTACTGCTTCTCCAGGTAAGCTCCATGTCTCCGGATATCGTCCGTCAAAATACGGATGCCCGAATGTCCGGAAAACGAAAACTTGCCATGCAAAATATACTTCGGATGTTGTCCTGGGCGAGTTCCTTCTGAACTACATCCTGAATATCCTGAATGCTCAGAAGCAGTTTGCTTACATCCATTCCACGGATGATCTCCAGAAGCGCTTGCTACATGGCAGCACTTTTTCTAATGTCGATCATGTAGATCCTGACGGGTTGGCGTCTCTTCTCAATATGCTGGAGAAATGTTCCGGAAGTGATCCGGTACTCTTGAAGCGTCCACGATCAAAACCTAAGATGGATCCGGAGTTAAAACGCATGATGGCAGATCAGAAGAAACAGCAACGTGCTCTGGATCGTCTGAATGATCTGTACCTCTACAGCGATGATTCTATATCTGAACGTGAGTACCTTGTCCGGAAGCAACAGATCACAGATCGGCTCCAGGAGATCAACGAAGCCATTGGCATGATGTCTCAGGAACCATGGATGCGTACCATGAACGATGAAGAATTTATCCGCCAGGCATCTTCCTTCATCCTGACGCAGAAGTTGGCAGATAAACAGTACATCTACTATGAAAGTCTGGCTGAATCGCTGGATCCGGAGATCCTGAAAAACTTCTTTGTCTCAATTCTGGATTCTATCATCCTGAGAGACGGGCGTCCGGAAACGGTTGTGTTCCGCAATGGGCTGTCCCATACATTCACTTATAAGGATTCTTGATGCTAAAAATACCCAGGAGCATTTACACTCCTGGGTTTCTCTTTGTCCCATTATTTACTTTTCCTGATTTCTGGGATAACCTCACATTTGTTAGATTTGGAGGCTACACAATCATCATAGCATCCCCGAAGCTGAAGAAACGATAACGCTCCTGAACAGCTGTCTCGTAGGCATGCATAATATGCTCTTTGCCTGCCAGTGCAGAGACGAGCATTAGAAGTGTTGATTCCGGAAGGTGGAAATTGGTAATGAGCGCATCAATGCATTTGAATTTGTAGCCCGGATAGATGAAAATTTCCGTCCATCCTCCTGCAGCATGCATGGTGCCGTCTTCATCCGCTACGGATTCCAGTGTACGTGTGCTGGTGGTACCAACGGCGATGACTCTGCCACCGCGTTTTTTTGTATCATTGATGATATCAGCGGCTTCCTGAGTGACCTGATAATACTCAGAATGCATATGGTGCTGTGTCACATCCTCCACCTTAACAGGACGGAATGTGCCCAGGCCCACATGAAGGGTCACACGGGCGATGCGGATGCCTTTGGCTTCAATGGCCGCCAGAAGTTCCGGTGTAAAATGCAGTCCGGCTGTGGGTGCAGCGGCACTGCCTTCATGTTTGGCATAGACCGTCTGGTAACGGTTTTTGTCCTGAAGCTTGTGGGTGATATATGGCGGCAGCGGCATTTCACCTAACTGGTCAAGGATTTCTTCAAAAATACCTTCGTATTCAAAATGGATCAGACGGTTGCCCTCTTCCACCACATCAATGACTTCTGCTTTCAGACGCCCGTCACCAAATGTCAGGCGGGTACCCGGTTTTGCTTTTTTGCCCGGACGAACCAGTGTCTCCCAGACATCATTTTCTCTTCTCTTCAATAAGAGAATTTCAATGTGGGCACCGGTATCCTCTTTCACACCATAGAGTCTTGCCGGAATGACCTTTGTATCATTGATAACAAGACAGTCTTCAGGGTTTAAATAATCAATAATATCCTTGAAGATATGATGGCTGATATTACCGCTTTCGCGGTCAAGCACCATGAGTCTGGAACTTGACCGGTCTTCTAACGGATCCTGAGCGATCAGTTCTTCAGGAAGATCGTAATAAAAATCACTTGTTTTCATTGTCTGTCAGCCTCTATTTTCTCAGTTCGATGCCAAGGTCTTCAAGGCCGGCAATAATCTTGTCCATAGCTGCTGTGATATCTTTTTCTTCCAGTGTTCTGTCGTTTGCTCTGAAAGTGATGGAGTAAGCAACGGACTTGTAACCCGCTTTGATCTGTGAACCTTCGTAGATATCAAACAGATGGTAGCTTTCAAGATGATGACCGCCCTTTTCGCGGATGACTTTTTCAATCTGACCAACAAGGATGTCTTTCTTAACCACCATACTGATATCACGGTTTACAGCAGGATGTTTGGCAATGCCTTTGAAATGACGGTCAAATGTTGCCATTTCTGTAATGAAAGGCATATCAAGAACGGCAATGTAAGCACGTGTCTTCATGTCATAGTTTTCGCATACTTCCGGATGAACTTCACCCATGTAGCCGATGACTTTACCCTGGTAAATGATGTTGGCCTGGCGACCCGGATGCAGAAAGTTTTTGCCGGCATTTGGATCATAATCAACGATATCATGCATACCTGCTCTTTCAAGAAATTCCTCCACAACACCTTTCATTGTGAAGAAATCGCCTTCGCCGTAGAAACCGAGCGTAAACTGAACACGTTCATCAGCGTATTCTGTCAGTGGCAGTGATTTAGGCAGATAAATCTTGGCCATTTCGTATAATTTCACATCTTTGTTGCGGCGGTTGAAGTTTCTTGCCAGAGAAACAAGCATGCCGTTTAAAGGTGTTGTCTTCATGATACTGTAATCTTCACCCTGTGGATTGGCAATAGTGATTGCCCGACGCAGCGGATCATCAGCATCAAGACGGAGTTTGTCAAATACCTTCGGGCTTTCAAAGGAGAAAGTCATACCCTCGGAGAATCCGCAGAATTCAGCAGTTTCCTTGGCAACATCTTCGACTCTGTGCTTGAAGGAAACTTTACCGCTGGTGGATTCGCCGCTTGGCAGTGTAGAAGGAATATTGGAGTAGCCATAGAATCTTGCAACTTCTTCAGCAAGGTCTGCTGTGCCCAGAAGATCCTGTCTGAATGTCGGGATAATCATGACATTTCTGTCAGCATCGTATTCAAGTTCCAGTGACTTGAAGTAATCAAGCATCTGTTCAGCAGATAAATCAGTACCAAGTAGACGGTTAATTCTCTCAGGCTGGAAAGGAATTTCATGAGGCTTTTTGACTTTGCCGTAAACGTCTACCATACCGCCGACAACTTCGCCGCAGCCCAGCACTTCGATCAACTGGCAGGCACGGTCGATGGCTGCACTGGCATTATTCGGATCCAGACCCTTTTCGAATTTGCTCTGGGCATCGGTACGCATACCGAGTTTCTTGCCGGAGAGACGGATATTGGTGCCGTCAAAGCAGGCTGCTTCAAATAAAATAGCATCTACGTCATCTGTGATCATGGAATTTTCGCCGCCCATGATACCTGCGATACCAACTGGTTTCTCTGCATCACAGATCATCAGCATAGAGCTGTCCAGTGTTCTCTCCTGGCCATCCAGAGTAACAAATTTCTCGTTGTCTTCGGCACGGCGGACAATGATCTTCTGGCCTGCGATGGTAGAAAGGTCATAGGCATGCATCGGCTGACCGTATTCTTCCATGACATAGTTGGTAATATCGACGATATTGTTGATCGGACGGATGCCCTGAGCAGCCAGACGACGCTGCATCCATTCAGGAGATGGTCCGACCTTGATATTCTTAACCACACGGGCTGTGTAGCGCGGGCACAGTTCTGTATCATTGACTTCAACGCTGATAAAATCGTTGACATCCTCATCGTTGCCTGTTGGTTCTACAACCGGCGGACAGAATGGTTTGCCGAATGTAACAGCAGCTTCTCTTGCAATACCGAGAATACTGAAGCAGTCTACACGGTTGGATGTGATCTCGTATTCAATAACAGCGTCATCTAAGCCCAGAGCCTTGATTGCGTCATCTCCCGGTTTGATATCGTCTCTGTTCTTAAAGATATAGATACCGTTTTCAGGGGCATCCGGATACATATCGCGGCTGGAACCCAGTTCTTCGATGGAACACATCATACCGTTACTTGGTACACCGCGGAGTTTGCCCTTTTTGATCTTGATGCCCTCTTCCGGAGGGGTGCTGCCGTCATGACCGCCGGCAACTTTTCCGCCTGCAAGGACAACCGGAACAACAGCGCCTTCAAAAACGTTTGGTGCACCTGTGACGATCTGTACAGGTTCTTCCTGACCAACATTCACCTGGCAGATGACCAGTTTGTCGGCATCAGGATGCTTTTCGATTTTTAAAATCTGTCCGATAACAATATTCTCGAGATTCTTGTCTAATTCGACATAATATTCGCCCTTTGAACCGGATAATGTCATAGCATCCAGATATTCCTGAGGTGTCAGATCCTCAATACCCGGTACAAGGTCTTTAATCCATTTTAATGATGTTCTCATAATCTATTTTCCTCCTGCTGCTTAGAACTGTTTCAGAAATCT
>NZ_JBBMEK010000255.1:0-4861 GCF_040096555.1 Coprococcus intestinihominis
TACAGAAGCCATTATCCCAGTGGATTTATGGGGAACTGGAGCATGTGGAAAATCTGTCATGGCACTGCGCAATCCGGATTCTTGAAGTGTGGGAAGAGTTGGAAAGATTTATTCCTGGAGCCAAGTCAGAGCAGCATCTTTTGTTTTTGCTTAAGAACCGGGAAAGATTGAAAGCGTATCCAGATTTTGAAAGTGTGATGAAGCAGGTAACTGAAATTGATACCACATGGAAAAAGTTATGCCAGCAGTTGAAAATCGAACCTTCTTTTGCTGAAGAAAATCAAAAAGGTGTTCGGAAATTTTTATATCAAGGCGGTGCAGAGATTATCGGACTATTCTTGCAAAATTCAGAAGGAGAGAAGGAAAAGATTAGAAGACTGTGCCTGGCAGAAATTGCAGACCGGTTTTATGATGTCAAGTATCATGAAGGTGATCTGGAACATGAGATTGCACTGGAAATTTCAAAAGAAAATGAAGTAGCATGGAGGGAAAATTTAGTCACCAAGAATGGAAATGTAAAACTTTGGGAAGAAGATCGGTTATTGCCGGTTATGCAAATTGGCGAATTGGTAGGACATACGTGCCTTTCTTATCGGGATGGTGGGTATAAAGAGTGTTTGTTATCTGCCTTTGATGCAAATAAAAAGGTCTTATACTTATCTTTAAATAACCAGTTTGTTTTTAGGGCATTTATACGATTGACGAAAGGGACATTGACAAAAAATAAAGATGTGAATCGTCGTTTGCAGTTTGTGGATATTACAAAAGAGAAACCAGTGGAATCACCAGACCAGAGGAATAGTAAGGATCAAAAAGAAGTTCTTACTTTATTTTTGGAACGCCCATATTTTAAAGGGATTTCTGATGAAAAGCAAAAGGAAGTTATACAGATGGTATTGCGGCTGTTAAGACGGAAAGCAAAAAAACTGTCGGCACAACTTGTTCTGAGTAATGATTATGAAGGGTTGGTACAAAAAGAGTCAGGATTTATCCGTACACAATACTATATGTACATTTCTGCTTCCAAAAATGGAAAGCAGTACTTGGACAGTTTAGGTGGTATGGCAACTGTAAATAATGAGGGGAGTTATAGGAGAGGAACATTTCTTCTGCCGATTGAGTTTTTTAACCCCCAAAATGCATGAGGAGGAACAGTTATGAATAGGAGAGTATTAGATTACGATTGGGAATACGGAACGGAAAAAATTATGATTCATGTAGGAAAATATGAATTTGGAGGATTGTATGTAGGAATGCTTTGTGAGATAGACGGAAACTTGGAATTTTTTTCGGATCTTACAAAAAATATTCCCGGATATGAGTTGGCATATAATGAAGCATATATTACACATGAGTTTTCTGAATGTAAGTTGACGTTTATTGAAAAGTATAAGTTAGGTGTGATAAAACCATCATATGCACAATCTGGGTTTTGTACATACTGCAAGGTAGCTTTCGATTTGAAACAGCTTGAAGAACTAGATCCAGAGGGCACAAAACAATTTATGCAGCAAATGGGGATAGAAATAGGATAATTGTAGGTGCGAGAATTTGATGGTTAATAATTCAGTTTTATAATTGGTAAAAGAACATTTCTTTAGGAATCAGGAAATGTAATTCTGATTTTTTGATAGAAATGTTCTTTTTGAAATGCGGTAATAATTTTTCCTATGTTTTAATAGTGGGAGAAATATTTGATATTACTTGTTTAACCGCCTATAATATATGTAACAAGTCTTTTGGAAAATCAGATATGTTTGAATATATGACAGGATGGCGCAAAGCTTTAGAATCTATTAGAGTGATGGGTGCGAAGGCTGAAAAAACTGTATCGACAGTGTCGACATATTGATCGAGTATGGCTTATACTTAAAGATGAAAAAGCCTGCTGACAGGCGAAGAAAGGTTGAAAAAATGAAGAATAAAATTATGCTTTTAGAAGATGATGCTAGTTTGATCGATGGATTAAGATATTCATTAAAAAAGAATGGTTTTGATATTGATTTCGTTCGTACCGTACAAGAAGCCTTATCCCGTTTGGTAGAGTTACATAAGTACGATATGCTAATACTTGATGTTACATTACCGGATGGAACCGGATTTGAAGTATGTGAAAGAGTACGAGGCTATGGTAATCCTATCCCGATTATTTTTTTAACGGCTTCAGATGAAGAAGTCAATATTATTCGTGGTTTGGATTGTGGCGGTGATGATTACATTACCAAGCCATTTAAGTTGGGAGAATTATGTTCCCGTATTCGTGCTTTACTAAGACGAGCAGGACTATCTAATCCAGATACGACAACAGTGCTAGAGTGTGGCGATATTAAGATAGATCTTTTAGGTAGTCGTGTTGTATTAAAAGGAAAATCATTAGATTTGACAGCCGCAGAATACCGATTACTCTGTTTATTGATACGAAATGCAAATCGCATTGTTACAAGAGAAGTTATTTTAGGCGAGCTATGGGACAGCACAGGGGATTATGTAGACAATAACACCCTTTCCGTCTATGTGCGGCGGCTACGTGAAAAAGTAGAAACAGACCCATCACATCCAGAGCACTTATTGACAGTCCGAGGATTTGGCTATCAGTGGAAAGAGGTGGACGAATGAGCCTATTACATGATAAGCATAACCGTTGGTATTGCATTTTCATTGCTGTTCTTGTTATTCTGCTGGTTCTAATAGGCATAACAGTGATAGACACGCAAGCGGTGGTTACAAAAGAAATGTTTCTAACACATGATAATGCGATTGCTACTTCTTTACTAGAAGAAGGAGTTTCAAAGGAAGTAATTGCAACAGCCTTAATGAATACGGAAGCGGATGCTACAGGAAACAAGGTTTTAGCCGAAATTGGTCTTTCAAACAGTACGGATATAGAAAATTTATCTTATGTTTCTGATGTTAAAAATACAATAATGACATCCATGTTTGTGATGTTATTTCTATGGACACTGTTTCTGATTTTAGGTACGATGCTCTTTTTGTATTGGAGAGAAAGACTATATAGGAAATCAGAAAACATCATTAAGGACTATATAGAGGGAAATTATAATGTTCATCTGCCGCAATCCAATGAGGGAAATATTTATCAGCTCTTGGCTTCTGTTGACCAATTGGCTACTATGCTTCAAGCAAAAAATGATACAGAACAAAAGACAAAAGAGTTTCTTAAAAATACAATTTCTGATATATCTCATCAATTAAAAACACCTCTATCAGCACTCATGATGTATCAGGAAATTATTGAGAATGAGCCAGATAACCCCGAAACGGTCAAAGAATTTTCCTTAAAGATTGGAACTGCATTAAAGAGGATTGAGCAGCTTATTCAATCCATGTTGAAAATCACAAGAATAGATGCAGGGAGTATCTTTTTTGAAAAATCCAATTACAGTATCTCAAACATTCTCAATCACGCAATTAGCGAATTGACAACACGGGCGAATAATGAAAAAAAAGAAATTGTGATAGATGGCGACTTGGAACAAATGCTTTATTGCGATATTGAGTGGACGAGCGAAGCCATTGGCAATATTGTTAAAAACGCACTTGACCATACAGATGCGGGAGGGAAAATCACTATATCGTGGGAACGAACTCCCGCTATGATTAGGATATATATTACAGATAACGGACACGGAATTGACCAAGGGGATATACACCACATATTTAAGAGATTTTACCGAAGCAAAAATACTTCAGATAGTCAAGGGATTGGACTTGGACTGCCATTGGCAAAGGTAATTGTTGAGGAACAAGGCGGTATTCTTTCTGTTCAGAGTGAACGATTACAGGGAACAACTTTTACATTGTCTTTTCTTACAGAATCGTAAGGTCAAATTCATCTGTTTGTAAGGTCGAAATGCTATCCTCTATTGTGAAAGGAGGTACTTGGAATATGGAAATATTGAAAGTACAAAGATTATGTAAAACATACGGAACAGGCGCGGTAAAGGTTGATGCTTTAAAAGATGTATCTTTCTCTCTGGAAAAAGGGGAATTTGTTGCTGTTGTTGGAGAGTCAGGATCTGGGAAAAGTACACTGTTAAATTGCATTGGGGCATTGGATGTTCCGACTTCTGGCATGATTACAATGGACGGAAATAATCTTTTTACAATGAAAGAAGAAGAACGCACCATTTTCAGAAGAAGGAATATTGGATTCATTTTCCAGTCTTTTCAACTTGTACCTGAATTGACAGTTGAACAGAATATAGTATTTCCGATTCTTTTGGATTATCGTAAACCTAAAACAGCCGATGTAGAAGAAATATTGGATCTACTTGGTTTGACAGAACGAAGAAACCATTTGCCAAGACAACTTTCTGGAGGTCAGCAGCAACGTGTCGCTATTGGCAGGGCGTTGATTACAAAGCCAAAGTTAATTCTTGCAGATGAGCCGACGGGCAATCTGGATAGTAAAAACAGTCAGGATGTTATTGATTTGCTGACAAAAGCATCCAGATATTACCAACAGACCATACTAATGATTACACACAACAATAGTCTTACTTCTATGGTTGACCGTGTACTGCGTGTTACAGATGGTGTACTGACGGACTTGGGAGGGAATGCAAATGAAAAATTATCTTGACCTTGTTCCGATTTCTGCAAAAGTACACCGAAAACAAAATCGTATGTCTATCATTTGTATTGTGTTGGCGGTCTTTTTAGTAACAGCTATTTTTGGTATGGCTGATATGTTTATCAGAGGGCAAATTTTGCAGACACAACAAGAAAATGGAAACTGGCATATTGGTATAAGAAACATAAGTGTGTTTATGATACACTAAAATTACCAGAAAAAAGCGTCAAAAATCCCTGAAATCGGCAAGGGATTTTCCTCAAAAAA
>NZ_JBBMEK010000256.1:0-4835 GCF_040096555.1 Coprococcus intestinihominis
TGCTTCGCAGACACATTTCTCAGCAGGATTTTCGCATACAATTCTAACCCTTAACAGCACCGGCTGCAACACCCTCGATAATATATTTCTGGCAGGCAAGATAAAAGATAATAACAGGAATAACCGCCATAATCAGCGCCGCCATGATCGCGCCCATATCTACTCGTCCATAACTGCCCTTCATATACTGGATTGCGATGGAAATCGTCTTATATTTATTAATATCCAAAACAAGATATGGCAGCAGGAAGTCATTCCAGATCCACATTGTCTCAAGAATACCAACTGAAATATAAGTTGGCTGCATGATCGGCAATACAACTGAGAAGAATGTACGCACCGGATTGCATCCGTCAATCATAGCCGCTTCTTCTATTTCAATAGGAATGGATTTAACAAAACCGCAGAACATAAAGACAGCCAACCCGGCACCAAATCCCAGATAAATAATAATGATACCCCAAGGTGTATTTAATTTGAGACGGTCTGCGATCAATGACAATGTAAACATAACCATCTGAAATGGTACAACCATTGAGAAAACACATAATAAATAAAATGCATTGGTAAACTTATTCTTCACTCGGGTAATTGCCCATGCGCACATAGAAGTACAGATCAGAATAACGATAACAGAACCCACAGTAATAAATACTGTCCATCCTACAGCCTTCAGCAGGCCATACTGATCCAACGCAGTTGTATAGTTGTCCAGACCAATGAAATTCTTCGCTGACGGAAGCTTGAACGGTTCCAGATTGATAAATGATTTCTTCTTAAATGAGTTAAGTAATACAATAATAATCGGTGCAATATAAATGAGACCCAATATGGTAAAAAAGATTGTACCGATCCAGCTCAATGTCTTTTTGTTCTTCATTTACTGCTGCACCTCCTTCGAACGTGTTGCTCTCAGCTGAATAAGACCAATAGCCACAACGATGACAAAGAAAATAACCGCTTTGGCCTGCCCAACACCTTCCCATCCTGAACGGCCATAGAATGTGTTGTAAATATTCAGCGCCATCATTTCAGATAATTTGGACGGCTCACCAGCTGTCAATGACAGGTTCTGGTCGAAAAGCTTAAATCCGTTGGTAATGGATAAGAATGTACAAATCGTAATAGACGGCATCATCATCGGAATGGTAACTTTCCATAAGCGCTGCCAGCTGTTGGCACCGTCAATCTGTGCTGCTTCCATAACTTCTCCAGGAATAGATTGAAGTCCGGCAATATAGATGATCATCATATAACCAATCTGCTGCCATGATACCAGAATGATCAGTCCCCAGAAGCCCAGCCACTGGTTCAATGCCAGCGCTGTGGAATATTTTGCAAGAATACCGTTAAAAATCAGCTGCCATATATATCCAAGAACAATACCACCGATCAGGTTCGGCATAAAGAAAATCGTCCTGAAAATGTTTGTTCCTCTCATTTTCCTCGTCAGAGCCAGCGCCAGTGCAAAGGCGCAGACATTAATCACTATCAGTGATACAATCGCAAAAAGTGCCGTATACCAAAACGAATGTCTGAAAATTGTATCCTGAAATGCTTTTACATAATTGCTGATACCTACAAATTTCGCATCTTTGACTGTCGTGAATTCACAAAAGGACAGTCCAACACCCATAATAAACGGTGCGATAAAACCTATGATAAATGCAGCCAGAGTCGGTAAAACGAATATCGGAAGATAACGTTTAATGGCCTTTTCCACAAAATCAACCTCCCTCTTAAGTTGATAAAAGTGCGAGTCCAAATATGCCTGGCAGATTCTACCCGCATAAAAAACCAGTGGGCGGGCAAGGGATGCCCGCCCACTGTCTTTTAATCTACAGTTACGATATAAAACCGTTTGCGTTCCTGATTATTTGGAAGCTGCTGCTTCTTTAGCCCATCCGTCTACGAATGCGCTTACAACTGCTGCCCAGTTATCATCTGTCTGGTCTGCTGCGTATGTTGTCAGAGCAGAACCAACACCGTTCTTCCATTCTTCTGAAGGCATTGTGGAGAATGTCCATGCAACTGGTGTATAGCCATCAGCTACATACTGGTTAGCGATGTTAACCAGAGGATTGGATGATTCAAGGTTGCCTTTGAAAGGAATAACAAAGCCCATGCCTGCGTCACCGGATGGCATTGCACCTTCGCCGCCGCACATAGCTTTTGTACCAACTTCAGATGTTACACACCAGTACATGAAATCAAGTGTAGCCTGGATATCTGCTTCGCTTGCTTTGCTGTTAACACACCAGTAGTTCTCTGTACCTGTACAAAGACCCTGTTTGTCTTCACCTTCAGCACCGATGTAGATTGGCAGCATGCCAAGTTTGTCATCACCGAGTTCTGCAACATCGTTGTATGCCCATGTACCATTCTGATAGAATACAGCCTGTTCTGTTACGAATTCAGCAACTGCATCATCACCTGTCTTTGTGGAAAGAAGGGACGGATCACATGTTGCGTTGTTGATGTAAAGATCCCAGATATTTCTATAGTTGTCAAGGTATGTACCTTTGATGGCATCTGTTGTATTGATGTCGTCTGCTTTGTATTCATAGTAGATTGGAAGATTTGCAAGATGTGTCTTGAATCTCCAGTCAGAAGAGCCATCCATACCTGCGGATGTAAAGGCTGAGAAGCCAAGCTCATCCTTACGTGCTGTGATGTCTTCAGCAACTTTCTTCAGATCATCAAAGCTCTTGATATCATCCTGTGTATAACCTGCTTTTTCAAGAAGGGCTTTGTTGTAAATGATGCCGTATGTCTCGATAACATAGCCGATACCTGCCATAGAATCGCCATCCATCAGAGCAAATTCATCATTTGTCAGTTCACCTGCGATCTTAGAATCCTTCAGATCGTAGCAGTAATCTTTCCAAGAAGCCAGACCAACAGGACCATTTACCTGGAATAATGTTGGTGCATCTGTCTTAGCCATCTCTGACTTCAGTGTTGTCTCATAATTACCTGATGCAGCTGTTAAAACTGTTACAGGAACACCAGTCTCTTCTGTGTACAGCTTAGCCAGTTCCTGCCACTGTGCATCCTGTTCAGGCTTAAAGTTCAAATAATAAACCTTGCCGTCGCCTGCTGCTGTGCTTTCTTTCGCTGCCTCTGTTGCTGCCTCTGTTGCTGCCTCAGAACCTGCAGGAGCCTGTGTCTCTTTTGTTGAAGAGCTGCCACAGCCTGCAAGCATGGAAACACTGAGTGCGCCAACCATGGCCAGAGCTAATAAACTTCTTTTTTTCATTATGATTCCTCCTCGTTTTAAAGATAAAACCTTCCCGGAAACGTTTCTGGAAACGTTTCCAACTCTGTAATTACATCATATAGCACTTCAACAAAAAAAGCAAGAGAATTCTCTTGCTTTTTTGTCAAATTGTTAGTTATTCATATTTTAAGTCTCTGTTTTTGTGCAGTTTGACATGAGTTTTCCCTGTATTTTCCAATTGAATCATATACTTCGTCCTGTTTACGACTATATAAGACACCACCTGAACTACTCTTGTGATTGACCCCAACATCTTATGATTGCATTCCGAGACACCGTGCCATATCTGCTTCCGGTGTTGTCACCGCACCGATATTGTAGGTATCCACCAGAATCTTCAGTACATTTGGTGAGATAAATGCCGGCAGTGTCGGTCCGAGAAGAATATTCTTGATGCCGAGATGCAGCAGCGTCAGCAGGATGCAGACCGCTTTCTGCTCATACCAGGACAGTACCATGGACAACGGCAGATCATTGACACCACAGCCAAAGGCATTGGCCAGCGCCACTGCCACCTGGATCGCGCCATAAGCATCATTACATTGTCCCATATCCATAAGGCGAGGCAGACCGCCAATGGTTCCCAGATCCAAATCGTTAAAACGGTACTTACCACAGGCTAATGTCAGTACAATGCTATCCTTTGGTGTCTGCTTCACAAAATCCGTGAAATAATTTCTGCCCGGTCTTGCACCGTCACAGCCGCCCACCAGGAAGAAATGACGGATATCTCCGGCTTTAACCGCTTCAACCACTTTATCAGCCACTGACAGAATTGTGCCGTGACCAAAACCGGTTGTCACTTCATGCCCGCCGTTGATGCCGGTAAATTGCTGATCTTCCTTATAACCACCAAGTTCCAACGCTTTCTCGATCACCGGTGAGAAATCTTTTTCATCGCCGATATGCACGATTTCCGGATAAGACACCATCTCTGTAGTAAATACTCTGTCTGCGTAACTTGCTTTTGGCGGCATCAGACAGTTGGTTGTAAACAGAACCGGCGCTGGCATATTGGCAAATTCTTTCTGCTGGTTCTGCCATGCGGTACCGAAATTGCCTTTAAGATGCGGATATTTTTTCAACTCAGGATAAGCATGAGCCGGAAGCATCTCGCCATGGGTGTAAATATTGATACCCTTATCCTTTGTCTGCTCCAAAAGCTGTTTGAGATCATACAGATCATGACCTGTCACAACAATAAACGGGCCTTTTTCTACAGTTAAAGGAACGGTTGTCGGCTCCGGCGTCCCGTAAGTCTCTGTATTGGCCTTATCCAAGAGTGCCATACACTTCAGATTCACTTCTCCCACTTCCATAACTACCGGCAAAAGTTCATCCACTTTCCAGTTTTCACCGATGACAAAAAGAGCCTTATAGAAAAATTGATTAACATCTTTGTCAGTGTATCCAAGCACAGCAGCATGATAAGCATAGGCTGCCATACCTCGGATACCAAAAAGAATCAGTGATTTTAATGAACGAATATCCTCATCTGCTTCCCAGATGCCTTTCATATCATAATCTTCTGTTCTGCCGCATGGAGAACCGCATG
>NZ_JBBMEK010000257.1:0-4828 GCF_040096555.1 Coprococcus intestinihominis
CCTTCACACTGATGGCTGCCGTACTGTTTCTTTCCTTCATCTCTATATCCTTTCTGTGTATGCACATCTAAAATTCATTTCACTTTTTCTTTGCGTCAGCGGCCTTTTCCGCCTCCTGCACACTATATTATCATTTTAATGAAACGTAATGTCAACATACGATTTTCACCATTTGTCGCATACATTTTACTGACATTTCCCGACTGTTTTTTCTTATGATTTTTTCTTGAAAAATATCTGTTTTCATAAATTCAGAGCATAGAAAAGCTGATGCCTTATTCTCTGTGCATCAGCTTCTCTTATTGCTTATCAATACGCTTTGTGTCCTATGTATAATCCCGGCAAAGTCCGTCCGATATTACTTTGCAGCGGCCGCTCTCTTCTTCAATTCATGTGGATAATAATGTTCTTTGTCAGGCATAATCACTGTACCCACGCCGATAATACTGAAAATCTCCACCAACAGCGCATGAGCCATCTTTGATCCCAGAATATGCACCCTCGGCACCCCCTGCTCAATCATCTGAAGGGCATAGGTCACTTTCTGAAGCAGTCTGCCCTCAAACTTTCCTGCTACATACATCTTGACCACCTCATCACAGGTCATCTGTGAAATAATATGGCCTTCATCATCTCTGATGCCGTCTTCTTTGCCCAGGAAAAGCACCTTCTCTGCACCGGTTGACACGGCAATTTCCTTCGCAGCCTCTTCCGGCAGAATCGGTGTGTCCTCATTGTCAATATCATTCGGCGTAATAACCGGAATATAATCATTGTCCAGTGTCATATGAATAGTCTGCAGATCGATACCGCAGATACCCACTGCCTTTACCCCGCAGAATTCAATCATCTTGGCAATACGTTTGTTCTCACGGAATTTGTCATGTCCCATCTTGGTATCGTGAACAACAATCGGACGCATACCGATGGATTTCATCAACGCAATGTCACGCATAACTTCCTGTTCTTCCTCATCGGTCAGGATATTGCTGCATCCGAAACTGATAATAATAATCTTCTGGTTAAAATCTCTGATATATGGCAGAGAATCTACTAGAATCTGTGCCTTATCTTCTATTTCATGGTATAAATTATGATCCATTTCTTATCCTCTTTTCATACTTACGGATTCTATGGGCGAATGTTCGCATTAATCTGCTGTGCCTCATTCTCCCTGTCCTGTCCACCAATGCATTCCGGCCGCAGAACATACATTATCATTATACCCATATTTTGTATAAAATTGCAATACAAATACATACCCCTTCCCAAAATTCTGTGGTACAATGTTACTGTTCAGCGCCGGTCATCACCGTTCTGAACTATCCTATTAAAATGATCCAGGAGGATTCCCATGAATATATATGAAGTACAACCGATTTTTAGCCATCCGACACATCCTTTTAAGCTGACCATCGATGCGCCGGGTTCCAAAAGCATTACCAACCGCGCTCTGATGCTGGCTGCCCTTGCCAATGGTGAAACGCTGCTGAAAGGCGCCCTGTTCAGTGACGATTCCAGGCACTTCCTGCAGTGTTTAAAGGATCTTGGTTTTGATGTCGTGGTTGATGAACCGGCCCATACCGTTCGCGTCACAGGTCTTGGCGGCCGCATCCCGAAAGAAACAGCCGCTATCAATGTTGGAAGTGCCGGAACCGCTGCCCGTTTCCTGACAGCCATGCTGGGCTGTGCCAAAGGTGTCTGGCATCTGGATGCTTCCGAACAGATGAAGAAGCGTCCCATGGCTGCCCTTTTAAACACTTTAGCAAATCTGGGCTGCCGCATTGACTGTCATGAAAAGGAAGGCTATTTTCCTTTTACCATCTATTCAGAAGGTATCACCGCTTCAGAGGCCACTGTAGATATCGGCGACAGCAGTCAGTTCTTAAGTGCCCTTCTCATGGCCGCTGTGATGATGAATCATGATTTTGCCATTCATATCACCGGCAATCATGGTTTTTCCTATATTCATATGACCACCGCCATGATGCGTCAGTTTGGTGTCGAAATTTCTGTTTCTGACGATCAGACATGGCGAATCCCGGGAAATGCCGCTTATCAGTCACAGGATTATCAGATTGAACCGGATGTATCAGCTGCCGCCTATTTCTACGGCATGGCTGTCCTCTCCGGCGGCAATGTCCTTGTCCGACACGTTCACTTTGATTCCCTGCAGGGAGATGTGGCACTGCTTCGCACCTTCGAGAAAATGGGCTGCAGTGCTGAGGATACACCGGAAGGTATCCGTCTGACCGGTCCTGCACAGGGCAGACTCCACGGCATCGATATCGATATGAGCAGCTTTTCCGACCAGGCTTTGACCATGGCTGCTATTGCGCCATTTGCCGACAGTCCGACTTTTATCCGCGGCATCGGCCATATCCGTCTTCAGGAAAGTGACCGCATGGCTGCGATCGTGGAAAATCTTTCCCGTATGGGTATCCATGCAGCAATTCAAGGCAATGATATCTATATTGAACCCGGCACCCCGCATGCAGCCACCATTGAAACCTATGACGACCACCGTGTGGCCATGGCCTTCTCACTGACGGGACTTCGCACACCGGGTATCATCATCAGTAACCCGCTTTGCTGCCGGAAAACATTTGAAAATTATTTTGACGTACTGGATGCGATCTGTCGAAACTATCTGAAATAATTTTTGCACACATTTATCATCCAACCAAAAAGGAAACGACCAAAATCCGCAGATTCTGATCGCTTCCTTTTATTTCCTTTAACATATTTACTTCGACATAAGACAGATTCACCATACAAAATTGATTTCAAGCCGAAAGACAAACCATTGGCCGGTATGCCGGGCTCTAAACACTTTATTCTACTGTAACAACTTTTGCCAGGTTTCTTGGCTTATCAACATCCAGACCTCTGTCCATGGATACATAATATGCCAGCAGCTGCAATGCTGCCGAGGCAGGGAATGCCATTGCCACATCATCCATGGCAGGAAGCGTGAACACATGTGTATAATCTGCATCTGCCAGATCAATGCCGTCCTTAACCAGTACCACAACACTTGCACCGCGGGACTGAACCTCTCTGATGTTAGAAAGCTCCTTATCGCGGACACGTTCCTGTGTTACAAGGGCAACAACCGGTGTCTTCTCTGTGATCAGTGCAATTGTACCATGCTTTAATTCGCCGGATGCATAAGCTTCTGTATGAATATAAGAAACTTCCTTCAGCTTCAGTGCGCCTTCAAGAAGGATGGCATAATCAAGACCACGGCCCAACATGAAAGCATCTTTGGCTTCCAGAAGGCCTCTGGCAATGTGATGCATCTCTTCTTTTCTGTCCAGTACCTGCTGAATGGCATCCGGAGCCTGCATCAATGCATCAACAAAAGCTTTTTCCTGTTCTTCATTGAATGCACCTCGCACAACAGCCATACGGCCGATTAAGGCAAATAAAGCTGCCATCTGTGTTGTATAAGCCTTTGTACTTGCAACAGCAATCTCAGGACCTGCATAAGTGTACATGACATAATCACTTTCACGGGCGATAGAAGACCCCTTTACATTGATCACTGCAATACTCTTCGCACCCTGGCTTCTTGCATACTTCAGCGCTTCCAGTGTGTCAATGGTTTCACCGGACTGGGAAATTGCCAGAACCAGTGTCTTGTCATCAATGACAGGATCCATATACATAAACTCAGATGCGTATTCCACATCCATATGCATACGAAGGATTGAACGTATCAGAGACTGTGCAACCAGACCGGCATGCATTGCTGTACCGCATGCTACCACGCAGACACGTTCACAGTTCTTCAGAACATCATCCGGCACACCGTCTGCTTCCAGAGAAATGCGTCCATCCACATATCTAGGTGCCAGTGTTGCCTTGATTGCTTCCGGCTGTTCCATGATTTCTTTCTCCATATAGAATGGATAGTTGCCTTTGCCTGCTCTTGTTGTATCCCAGTCAATATCCAGGAATTCTGCCTCGCAAAGTTCATTCTTCATATTATAAACACGGATGTCATCTGTATGCAGTTCAACGACGTGATATTCAGGAACTACCATATAGCTTGTTGCCTGACCGCCAAGAGCAGCCACATCAGATGCCAGCATGGTACCGTCTTCACGATAAGCGGCAACGATTGGGCTGACATTACGGATAGCAAAAATCACATCCGGGATATCATCAAAAATAACCACAAGGGCAAAAGTACCTTTCAGGCATTTCACTGTCTGGAAAAGTGCTTCGTGCGGATCACCTGTATAAAAACGGTTCAATACCGCAGCAACAACTTCACTGTCTGTATCAGAAATCAGTTCATCCGCCAGGCCAAAATGATCCTTCAGCTCTTCATAATTCTCAATAATACCATTGTGAACCAATGTGACACGTCCTGCACGATGCGGATGTGCATTCACATCGCTGACACCGCCATGGGTTGCCCAACGTGTATGACCAATACCGCAAATACCATTCACCGGATTAGCCTTCCATACCTTTTCAAGGTCTGCTACTCTTCCGGCACGCTTACGGATCTGCACTTGGCCGTTTGTCTCATCAACAATTGCCATACCGGCACTGTCATAACCACGATACTCCAGCAGTTCCAATGCATCAAGAATCTGCTTTGCAACACTCTGTTTACCTGTATAACCTACTATTCCACACATAATTTTTCCTCACTATCTATATCTTTACGTATCGGACTGTCTGCACAGTTCCGATACTTCTTATAATCATTTCGTCATTTCATTCTTTAGAATATGGTAACTGTTCAGAGCCAACCTCCAAAATGCTACGCATTTCGTCGGTGTGGCGTATCCGCCAAATAAAATTTCAAAAA
>NZ_JBBMEK010000258.1:0-4804 GCF_040096555.1 Coprococcus intestinihominis
GTAAACATCTCTGTTTTTCCATCTGCTGTGATAACAACTGGATTCGCAGAAGAGAAATCATAAGACCCATCTGCTTTTACTTTCAGATCACTTGCCAGCCAGGCAGAGAAACCAATACCTTTCAAAAGATCGGCATCTGTTTTCCCGTTATTCGCTGCCTTGATAATCTGAAATGGCTGTTTGATCACATCTTCTTTGGAAATTGCTTTTCTTTCTACAACTGGTACATTTGCACCTTCGTAAGAGCAGTCTACCTCATGTTCTTCCTGATCCAGCAGATATCCAACCGGAGGAGTCAGCTCTTTAAAATAATATTTTCCCAGATACAAATTGGAAACCGAAGCCTGTCCGTTTTTATCTGTAGTCAGGGATGTGATCTGGGTTCCTTTCTTATAAAGGACACCTGTTTTCCCATCCGGATGTACAATATCCTCACGTGCAAATAAGCCATAAACAGCACCTTTCAACGTTGCATCACCCTGTGGGGTATTTCCTGTCTCGGCATCCTGCTTATGAAGGGAAATCGTTGCTGTCACTCGTTTATCGGTCACATTCATATTGGATGTTTTTCCAATATTCAATGTTACATTGTAAGCTTTTGCATCAATCGTATATCCTGTCGGAACGGAGATTTCTTTCAGATATACAACTTCCTGTGTCTTCTCAATCGTAACTTTTGCTGCACCATTGGCATCCGTTGCCGGCATCTGTTTGATCAGCTGTGTACATGCAGCATCGCTATAGATACCATAAACCGCACCGGCCAGAGTATTAGATGTCTCACTGTCTTTTTTCACGATAGAAATATAACATTCCTTGGTCCATGTTACTTTGAAATCCACATACTTTTCATTTCCGACACCTTCACCAAATACCAGTGCAAGATCCTGTGTGGAAGATCCTGTTGTTATCTTATAGGCAGAATACTCTTTATCAATGCTTCCTTTCATCTTTGAAGAGAATAAAGCACCCACATCCTCAGCCTGAGATAGTGGGGCAGTAAGATAGAACTGTGTTCCACCGCAGATTTCAACACTCGCACCTGCCGCACTGGTTTTGCCGGTAGTCACATTCACAAGCTTTACTCCCTGTGGAAGTTTAAAGGTAATGGTCTGCAATTCATCTGCTTTGAATGTAATCGTCTTTGTTCTCTGGATATTTCCTTCCACATAAGCGTTCACATCACTATCAGAAAAGCTCATATCCACATCCGGGATATCCGGCATATTGATACAGTAGTTATAAAGCTCCTTAGCAAGAGACCGTCCGGTTGCGTTCGTACCGGAATCCCAGTCACTGGATCCGTTGGCATATGCTGCCGCAAGGTGTGTGATAATAAATCTCTTACCAGCAGAGAAATCCGGGTGTTTTTCATCAAAGAATCCATTCTCGTCACTGGCTTTTGTTCCATAGTAACAAACCTTTGCCAGAGTCTTGCCATCAGATAATTTTGTAATAGAGTACGTACCATCATCCGGTCCATTCTTAGATGGCTGAACACAATATGCTGTCGCTTTGATTCCACCCCAGGACACATAATATGGTGCTGTAATGTAAGAACCTAATCCATAATCAGCATAATGATACCAGCTGCCTCTTGTAATAGATACGGACTGGCTACCGGTTTCTGCAGCCGCTAAAAGCATCGGCATTTCAAAAGTGACCATTTCTCCGGCTTCCAGTTCATTTAAGGCAATTCCCTGATCTACCGCCTCTTCCATAACTTCTGAAAGAGTAGTACCGGTTTCCGGATCAACCGTCTCCTGATTTTCCGTTGATTCGATCTCTGCATCAAATTCTTCCTCGGTGATTTCTTTCCCGGTAACCTCTGTTTCTGTCTCAGCTTCTGATACATTTACCGCTTCATCCGTTTCCGGCTGTTTCATTTCGGAAGAATCCGTTTCCGATTCATCATCACTATCCTCAGATTCTTCTGTTTCCCCGGTACCGGAATCCTGATCTGAAGAACTATCCGAATTCACAGTAGTGTCAGCTTCTTTTGAAACATCTTTTACCGTAATGTTTCTGCTGATCTGATACACCGGATGATCTGTTTTCTGGGGTTCAACAGAATATACCGTTTTATAGATATCTGCATGATCCGTAGAAAACTCTTTCCCTTCATCATTCTGGGCTGCCATGAGCTTCACTTTGGCTTTTTCACTGTCCGGAATCTCAATTCCGGAAAAGTCTGCTTTTACATCGAATCCAGACCCAACCGTTACTTCGATATCTCTGGCAGTTACCACTTCATCCTGATCCAGCTGATCTTTAATTTCCTCGTAATAAGGGATTCTACTGTCAGCTTCATCTGCGGGAGCAGCATAAGCAATTACCGGAGAAAGGGCATTGGTAAACAGTGTAATAGCTGTCAGCATACCTGATACAATTCTCATTGTTTTTCTTTTAAATTTCATGTTCTCATCCTTTCTTATTTGTCTGTATACGAAATGTTTCAGTGTAAAATTTCATATCACTTCATTTTCCTCACATCCTCCTCTCGTTTCAGATTTGTACTATTTGGGACAGTCAGCACTCACGCAAATCTCGTGATTTCTGAGATAACAGCACAAAGATGTGGCGGTATTCACGAATCTCTGTAAACACCGCCACATGGTTTCTACTGTCATCCTCCGATTTGGATTCAGACAAATAAATATTCTATTTTGAGCATTTTCCTGTTTTCATTCCCAGACCCGTTCCTGTTTCGGTTTCCATATTTCCGAAACGTATGCTCTGGCCAGATACGCGAAAGATGCATATTCAAGCCAGGTATCATTCTGGGCAGGCTATGAAGTTTTCAAGGTACGTCGGAAATAAATCCTTATACCTATCCAAAGATTCAGAGCCTCTTATACAACATGGATTGAAAATTATTTTTTATTTCTTTTTCTTTTGACATCACTTGGATTAACTTGCATATAGTTACGGATAATCACAAGTGCTCTCTGGATCAGTCCACTAGCTGCCTGCTGAGAGATTTCGAGATTCTTTGCAATCTCAGCCTGAGATGCACCTTCACAATAATATGCAATTACTGCATATCTCTGTCGTTCATTCAAAAGATCTGAAATTTCTCTCATCATTTCATTCCAAAGCACTTTTTCTGTCATATCAGGTACACAACGGGCTTTGATACTAAAGAAATCATTCTCCTCAATATCAATAGAAATCACTTTATGATTTGACAGAATTCTCCGTCTGCTGTCTTCTACACGATCCATACCAACCATCAGCGGTAAGATGTACCAGTTTTCGTTTTCAAAAAAGTCTGCTCCAAAAGCATCTTTTCTGCCATCTACCGCGCTGTAATCATAGTCCTTACATTCATGTAAGCGAAAAACAGTTCTATGTCTTCCCTCTTCATACAAAACATATCCGTTATCATAAACACTGATTTCCACACCATCTTCGATAATTTCTTTTACAACAATTTCCGCACCTGTATTCAAAAGCTCCTTTTTTCTCAAAATCACTTTTTTCTCGTCTGCAACCGGAACTCTCTTCTTTAAGTCTTTTAATGTCATCATATGGACCACCTTTCTGCCTTGCGGCTACGGGTGATCCAGTCTGCATTTGTTTGGAATATAAAAATTGGTAGCGGAAACAGTCCCGGACCAACCCGTTTTTTTTAAACGGGAGTCCGCGACTCCTCAGCTACCTTTTTCTCTGATGTGTTCTACCTCCTTATTCTCTTTTCATTGCATAATAAACAACTTTTTGAGGCCTTTCATTTTTGCAGATATTCTGTTTTTCATATTTTTCCTGTGTTTTCAGAATAAAAAATCCCTCTATCTATCCAAAGTCTCAAGGGTTCTTATACAACATGGATCTTGAAAAAAATAAAAAAACCGGCAAAACAAATGCACTTGATCGTACAGAATCGAAAATGATTCCATAGACCAGTTACAAATGTTTTGCCGGGCTCTTAATGATTCCAGTCAGATTCAGCTCCTTGACAAACTCTTGATATCCGGTGCAGTCTTGATGGTTCCAGCCAAATTCACCGCCCTGTCGGATATCTCATTCTTATTCACTTTTATGATTTCTTTCCGGAAGGATTCATCAGCTTCCTGGAATAAACGGACATCCTTTCTTTCAACTGTTCATCCCGGATGACCAGAGGACGGACAGAGACAATATCATCTTTTACCAAAACTTCCAATGTACTCCTGCATTTTTTGCAATCCACTTCTGAATCGCTCTGTGCACTTTTCTCCAGAAATGCTCCGCAGACAGAGCAGTGTACATGCCATTTAATATTACCTGATCCCATAGGCTTCCTCCTTTAAGCAATAACATATGATCTTTCATTTATTACTCAACGGATCCAAGGGAAATAAAAATCCGCCTTATGAGCATCATGGTTGTCCATTCCGTAAGCGCCAAAGCTGCG
This sequence comes from Coprococcus intestinihominis, assembly GCF_040096555.1. NCBI lineage: Bacteria > Bacillati > Bacillota > Clostridia > Lachnospirales > Lachnospiraceae > Coprococcus > Coprococcus intestinihominis. Next base: position 4,397 of record NZ_JBBMEK010000258.1, read on the forward strand.
CGGGCAATCACGATTTCCATATTCAGACTGGCTTTGACAATCTGTTGTTTTCATTTCCGCTTCCTGTCAGCTCCCACTCGCCGCCGGTTTTGCGGAAACTTCCACAAAAATAATTAACAGGGTTCTTCTAATATTTCAAACACATTTCCAGACAGATCTGTAATATCTGAAATTGGTATCTCCGTATCTCCAATCCGGAGATGGATCTGCGAATCAAAGAATTCCACAGTTCCTTCAATGGTACAATGCTTTCCTTTTCCCGGAAATTCAATACTCTCGACAAAATATGTTGCCTGAATCCACATACCTGCAGAAAGGATCTTAAGCTTTCCATCCAATTCCTGCTTCTTTTCCTCAGACAGTTCCTTTCTGGGTTCATAAAGGATCTCTTTTTTCCGGACCGACTCT
>NZ_JBBMEK010000259.1:0-4792 GCF_040096555.1 Coprococcus intestinihominis
AGATGAAAAGCAGAAAACGCTGCGCCCTATTGAACATATGGGCAAAGGCATGCGCAGCATTTATATGCTTTCGCTCCTTGAAACCTACGCAGAAGACGACAATCCGACCCCAGGCATCATTATGGTGGAGGAACCGGAACTTTTCCTCCACCCAAAACTCCAGAAACTGTCCGGTGATCTTCTTTTCCGTCTGGCCCGCAAAAATCAGGTGATTTTTTCCACCCATTCACCGAATCTGCTGCCGAATTTCAACAGCCGTCAGATCCGACAGGTTGTATTGGACAGCGATGGCTATTCCACTGTTCGTGAACATACAGATATCAGCGTCATTCTCAATGATCTGGGATACAGCGCCAATGATCTGATGAATGTCGATTTTGTATTTATTGTCGAAGGCCGTCAGGACAAAAGCCGACTGCCGCTGCTGCTGCGAAAATATTACTCCGAAATATACGATGATGAAGGCAAGCCTTCCCGTGTGGCCATCATCACTACCAACAGCTGCACCAATATCAAGACCTATGCCAATTTGAAATACATCAACCAGATTTATCTGAAAGACAGCTTCCTGATGATCCGTGATGGTGACGGCAAAGACGCGGATATGCTGAAGCATCAGCTCTGCCGCTATTATGATGAAAGGAATATCAGTGATATCGACCATTTGCCAAGGGTTACAGAGAAAAATGTCCTGATCCTGAAATATTACTCCTTTGAAAATTACTTTTTCAATCCGGATGTTATGGCAAAACTCGGCGTTGTTCCAAGCCCCGAAGCTTTTTATGATATATTTTACGAAAAATGGCACGAATATCTGCATCGGCTTTCCAGTGGAGAAAAACTGGTGGCCGCCATCGGTCATGATTTGACATCACCGGAGGATGTGCGTCAGCATATGGAAGATATCCGCATCCACATGCGGGGTCACAATCTCTATGATACATTCTACGGACGCTATAAAGATTCCGAAACCGAATTACTGACCCGCTACATAGAAATAGCACCGAAAGACGACTTCAAAGACATCCTCGATGCTATTGACCATTTTATTTACTTCGAAAACCGCCGGAAATAACAAGATTATCAGGGCCAAAACCCTCCGGCAGCAATTCTTTCAGACGGTAAATCTTATATTTGCCGTCTGCCGCTGCCAGGATAATCTGAAATGTCTCCGGATCACAGAATTCCATCATCACCTGCCGGCAGACACCGCAGGGTGCCGTATAACCACTCAGTACACCGTTCATCCCGCCCACAATACAGATTGCACGAAAATCACGGACACCTTCGCTGACAGCCTTGAAGAAAGCCGTTCTCTCCGCACAGTTCGTCGGTGTATAGGCCGCATTCTCTATATTGCATCCGGTATAAATCGTGCCGTCTGCAGCCAGAAGTGCTGCCCCCACTTTAAAATGTGAATAGGGTGTATAGGAAAATCGAAGCTGTTCTGCAGCTGTTTTTATCAATTTCTGAATAAGTGTTTCCGTCAACTCATTTTTTCCTATTTCTTCTGAATAATAAATCATACCTTCACTCCCATTATTTCTACATTTATAATCACAAAAGGCATTTTTAATAATTTGATTTCCCACTTATTTATCCGCATTAATCAGATTCCTGATAGCCTCCACAGCCACATGAATGGCCCCATCTGTGTCATGAACCACCGGATTCTCAAGTCCCAGCTTCGCCCGTTCCTGATTGGCCATGACAAGAAAACAGGAGCCCACACGTACCCCCAGATGGCCGCCTACAATAAACAATGCCGCCGATTCCATCTCCGATGCCAGACAGCCCATCCGCTTCCAGGCTTCCCATTTATTCTGCAGTTCATAGCTCACCGGCATCAGTTCCGGCGCATGCTGTCCGTAAAAGGCATCCTTGCACTGAACAACCCCGGTATGATACGGCATCTTTAAGGCTTTCGCTGCCGAAACAAGGGCTGTTGTCACGCCAAAATCAGGCACTGCCGGATACTCAATAGGCGCATATTCTTTGCTGGTGCCCTCCATACGGACTGCTCCCGTGGCAATAACGATGTCACCGCTTTTCACATCCGGCTGCATGCCGCCGCAGGTTCCGATTCTGACAAAGGTATCTGCACCGCAGCGATACAACTCTTCCATGGCAATAGAAGCTGACGGACCGCCAATACCTGTGGATGTCACACTGACTTTCACGCCATCCAGCGTCCCTGTATAAGTCGTAAACTCTCTGTTATCCGCAATCAGCACCGGATTTTCAAGATACTGCGCGATCTTCATACACCGCTTCGGGTCCCCGGGCAGAATCACATAGCGGCCCACTTCCCCTTTGGCCACCTGAATATGATACTGTCTGCTCGCATCTTCTGAATAATTAATCATATAAACACCCCATTATCTGAACTATACAAGATATCTTTTCTTTATCATATTCCTATCATAACATGAAAAAGAGGCTGCAACAACAGCCTCTTTTTCCCTTACTGTGCCTTGACTTTTGTCCAAAGCTCAGCAAATAATTTCTTAATATCCGTATCCTGATAACGGAAAATTTCATCTTTTTCGTAGCCGACACGCGGTACATATGCCTCGATACCTTCGTAATCCTCTTCCTGTGCCTGCTCATAAGCAGCCACAACCGGTGAACTGTAACCGACATATTGGGTATTTCTGTAAGCTACGTCATCTCTCAGCATAAAATCCATAAATTCGTAAGCCAGTTCTGTATTCTCACAATCCCTGGTCATAACCATGGCATCATACCAGAGGTTCGTTCCCTCTTCCGGCATCAAAAATCCCAGATCCTCATTTTCCGATATAATATAGGCACCATCACCGGAATAAACAACCGCCAGTGCTTTGTTGCCGGAAATCATGTTGTCAATGACATCATCGCCGGCATAGACTGGTTTCATGGTATCTCTCTGCTGAATCAGCCATTCATAAGCCGCCTGAATCTCGTTTTTATCGTGGGTATTCATGGAATATCCCAGGGCTTTCAGGGCAATCATAAAGGAATCTCGCTCAGAGTCATACATATACAGATTACCTGCATATTTCGTATCCATCAGCAGATTCCAGCCTTCACTGAGGTCCGCCGGATCCACCACTGTCTTGTCATATAAAATACCCACATTACCCCAGAAATAAGGAACGGAGTAAACATTGCCCGGATCATATTCTTTGTTCATAACATCCGAATTCAATCCCTCTGCATTGGTCAGACGATCCCAATCGATCGGCTGCAGATAATCTTCCCTGATCAGACGCTCGATCATATAATCCGAAGGAATCAGAATATCATAGGCATCTCCGGCCTGAAGCTTTGTATACATCATCTCATTGGACTCAAATGTTTCATAAATAACCGTGCAATTGTACTCATTCTGGAACTCTGTCAGAAGATCCGGATCGATATATTCGCCGGCATTATAAACCTTCAGCACTCTTGCCTCTTTGTTATTGCTCTTGTTGGCCACACAGGTCACAAGACTGAGTACTAATGCAAAAACAGCTACACCTGCCACCAGTTTCTTCATGTTCTGATTATTCTTCTTGTTGTCACCGCCGCCCAGTCTCGGAAGCAGATTAGCCAGAAGCAGAATCACAACAATCACCACAATAACAATGGTTGACAGCGCATTAATCGTCGGATTGATACGTTTTGTCATGTTATAAACGACAATTGAAATGTTCTTGACGCCGTTTCCTGATACAAAATAGGAAATAACGAAATCATCAAAAGACATAGTAAAAGCCAGCAGCGCACCGGCAAATATGCCCGGTCGGATCATCGGAAGAATAACTTTCGTCAGTGCCTGATACGGTGTGGCACCAAGATCCATGGCCGCATTGGCCAGATTCGGGTCCAGGCTTCTCACCTTCGGATACACACTGGTAATGACATACGGCGTACAGAAGGCAATGTGTGCCAGAAGCATAGTCATATATCCCTTCTGGAATCCCAGAGATGAGAACAGCAGCATCCATCCGATGGCTGTAACGATATCCGGATTCAGAATCGGAATATCATTCATGCTGAGCACCATATCTTTGATAATCTTCCGTGACTTTGAAAGGCCGATGGCTGTCATTGTTCCCAACACTGTGGAAGCAATGGTGGCCAGGATGGCAATGGTCACAGAAACATAAACCGCCGACATAATCTCACTGTTTTCCAAAAGCGCTTTATACCAGCGCAGGGAAAATCCTGTGAATTTCGACAATGACTTCGATGAATTAAATGAAAATACCATCGTCACCAGAATCGGCAGATAGAAAAAAGCAAAACAAATCGCAATATAAAATTTTGAAAATAAACTGTTTTTCTTTCGCATGTCCGCCTCCTAATTGTCCTGTACATCCATCTTCTTCATGAGACGCATCGCCACAAGAATCAGAACTGCCAGAATCAGGGAAATGGCACTGCCGAAATTCCAGTCTCCAACAGATACAAACTGGGATTCGATCAGATTACCGATCAGGACAAACTGCCCGCCGCCAAGGAGCTTCGGAATAACGAAAGAAGAAATCGCCATCAGGAATACCATCACAATACCGTTGATCACACCGGGCATGGACAGTTTCAGAACAACCTTTTGAAATGTCTGGAACGGATTGGCGCCCAGATCCATGGCTGCCTCAATGAGAGAATTGTCCATTTTTCTCAGTGAGGTATGAATCGGAATAATCATAAACGGCATAAAATTGCAGACCATGCCCACAACAACGGAAAAATTCGTATACATCATTGTCACCGGATTAATGCCCAACACACTGAGCAATCCGTTGATAATACCATTGTCAGA
>NZ_JBBMEK010000260.1:0-4773 GCF_040096555.1 Coprococcus intestinihominis
GGTCTTCAAAAAGGTCTCGAAGAAGGTCGTCAGCAAGGTCTTCAAAAAGGTCTCGAAGAAGGTCGTCAGCAAGGTCTGAAAGAAGGTCTGAAAGAAGGTCAGCAAAAGGGCCTCAAAGAAGGCCAGCGTCTGTCCCGAATTGAAGATATCCTTGAACTTCTTTCTGAAATTGGTTGCATTCCTGATGATATCCGGGAACGGATTACATCTGAGACTCATCTTGATACTCTCAAGCAATGGTCCAGAAATGCCGCGCGCTGTCAGAATTTAGAAGAATTTATTGAGAGAATGTAACAGTCTCACGAGAGAACTGCCCGGCCAAATGTCTTTTTAAACACATAGCCGGGCAGTTCTTAAAACTTAAATGTTTTGCCAATATTTTTATTGAATTTCACTGTGCATCTGCTGCAGTGATTTAACTCCATTATTTTCTTCCATATGTGCTTTCACATAACCAATGCCCTCAGCGGTTGCTTTCGCTGCTGCGATGGTTGTCATATATGGAATCTTTGCCTTAATGGCGGCTTTACGAAGATAACTGTCATCATGCACACTTTCTTTGCCTGCCGGTGAATTAACTACAAGGTCAATCTTGCCATTCGTGATCATATCCAGAATGTTCGGACGTCCTTCATAAAGTTTCTTCACCTTTTCAGCTGGAATACCGGATTCATTCAACAGATCACAGGTCTTTCCTGTTGCAATAATCTTAAAGCCGTCTTCATGGAAGCGCTTTGCCACATCCACGACTTCTGGCTTATCTTTCTTATTCACAGAGATCAAAACTGTGCCTTCCAACGGCAGTTTCAGAGATGCGGCTTCCTGCGCCTTGAAAAAGGCTTCGCCGTAGGACTCGGATAATCCAAGTACCTCACCGGTTGATCGCATTTCCGGTCCGAGAACAGGATCTACTTCCGGGAACATATTGAATGGGAAGACAGCTTCCTTGACACCATAATATGGAATCTTCTGCTCTTTCAATTCCGGAACAGGTGACGGACGACCTGTTAATTCTGATGTAATAATATCTGTTGCCAACGGCACCATACGGATATTGCAGACTTTGGATACAAGCGGCACTGTACGGGATGCTCTCGGATTGGCTTCCAGAACATACACTTTGCCGTTCTCAATGGCGTACTGCATGTTCATCAGGCCCCTGACATGCATTTCCTCAGCAATCTTTCTTGTATATTCCTTGATGGTTGCCACATTTTCAGGTGAAATATGTACAGAAGGCAAGATACAAGCAGAGTCACCGGAATGAACACCGGCCAGTTCAATATGCTCCATAACAGCCGGTACAAAGGCATGTGTACCATCGCTGATGGCATCTGCCTCACATTCTGTAGCATGATTCAGGAAACGGTCAATCAGGATTGGTCTGTCCGGTGTCACACCAACTGCAGCTGCCATATAGCCGACCATGCTCTCATCATCATAGACAACTTCCATACCGCGGCCGCCAAGAACATAGGAAGGACGTACCATAACCGGGTAACCAATCTTATTTGCAATCTCCAGTGCCTCATCAACGGTTGTTGCCATGCCGGATTCAGGCATCGGAATGTCAAGTTTTTCCATCATGGCACGGAACAGATCACGATCTTCTGCAAGATCGATGACTGCAGGTGCTGTACCAAGAATCTTTACGCCATTTTTCTCAAGCTCTGCTGCCAGATTCAGTGGTGTCTGACCGCCAAACTGGGCAATCACGCCCAATGGTTTTTCTTTTTTATAAATGCTGAGAACATCTTCCAGTGTCAACGGCTCAAAATAAAGCTTGTCAGATGTGTCATAATCAGTAGAAACAGTTTCCGGATTACAATTGACAATAATGGTCTCAAAACCAAGCTTCTTTAAGGCAAGAGCTGCATGTACACAGCAATAGTCAAACTCGATACCCTGACCAATTCTGTTTGGACCGCCACCGAGAATCATAATCTTCGGTTTTGCCTCAGACACAGGATTCTTGTCTTTGGCATTGTAAGTGGAATAATAATACGCGCTGTCTTTTGTACCACTGACATGAACACCTTCCCATGCTTCTTCAACCCCAAGACTAATTCTGTGATTGCGGATTTCTTCCTCTGGAATCTCCAGCAGCTGGCTCAGGTATTTATCAGAAAAGCCATCTTTCTTTGCCTGGATCAAAAGTGCATCTGCCGGCAGATGACCTTTGGACTTAAGGATTTCTTCCTCTTCCTCAACCAATTCACGCATCTGCTCAATAAAGTATGTCTTCACCTTGGTCAGATTGAAAATCTCTTCTGTTGTTGCACCCTTGCGGATAGCTTCGTACATAATAAAATGACGGTCACTTGTCGGATTAATCAGCAAATGTAAAAGTTCTTCCTTTGTCATGGTATTATAATTCTTTGCATGACCAAGACCGTAACGGCCTGTTTCAAGACTTCGGATGGCTTTCTGAAAGGCCTCTTTGTAGTTCTTTCCAATACTCATAACTTCACCGACCGCACGCATCTGTGTGCCAAGCTTATCTTCAACGCCTTTGAATTTCTCAAAAGCCCAGCGTGCAAACTTGATAACCACATAGTCTCCATCCGGTACATATTTGTCCAAGGTACCATATTTTCCGCAAGGAATATCCTTCAGTGTCAAGCCTGTTGCCAGCATTGCAGACACAAGAGCGATTGGGAAACCTGTGGCCTTAGAAGCCAGAGCAGATGAACGTGATGTACGTGGATTAATCTCGATAACAATAATTCTGTCTGTCACAGGATCATGAGCAAACTGCACGTTTGTACCACCAATAACCTCAACAGATTCAACAATCTTATAAGCCTGTTCCTGAAGACGTTTCTGGCATTCTTCAGAAATTGTCAGCATTGGTGCTGCACAGAAAGAATCTCCGGTATGCACACCCAGAGGGTCGATATTCTCAATAAAACATACCGTAATCATGTTGTTATCTTTATCGCGGACAACTTCCAGTTCCAGTTCTTCCCATCCAAGAATGGACTCTTCTACAAGAACCTGGCCCACAAGACTGGCCTGAAGACCTCTGGCACAAACAGTCTTTAATTCTTCTTTATTATAAACAAGGCCGCCGCCGGCGCCACCCATTGTATAAGCCGGACGAAGGACCACCGGATAATCCAGTTTATCTGCAATAGCAAGGGCCTCTTCCACACTGTAAGCGACCTCGCTTCTCGCCATCTCGATACCAAGTTTGTCCATCGCATGCTTAAATTCAATACGGTCTTCACCACGCTCAATGGCATCCACCTGTACACCAATAACTTTTACATGATATTTATCCAAAATACCGGCCTTATTCAGCTCTGCACACAAATTCAGACCGGACTGTCCGCCCAAATTCGGCAAAAGCGCATCCGGACGTTCCTTTGCAATGATCTCTTCCAGACGTTCCACATTCAACGGTTCAATATACGTCACATCCGCTGTCTCAGGATCTGTCATAATAGTTGCAGGGTTGGAATTGACCAAAACAATCTCATAACCCAGTTTTTTCAATGCCTTGCAGGCCTGAGTGCCTGAATAATCGAATTCGCAGGCCTGACCGATAATAATCGGACCAGAACCAATAATAAGTACTTTATGAATGTCTGTTCTCTGTGGCATGATAAAATCCTCCTTATTTTAATTACTATTATAGACATAGATCGTACCTATTCACAAGCTTTTTTTCCAGAATTGTAATTAATTGTAAAAGTATTATTTATTACCCTACATTATAAACCGTTTAAATGGCAGTCCTTCACCCATTTCGACAACATTTTCGACGCGTTTTATCAATATTTTAAATATATTCATTGCCTTTTATAATAATAAATTGTATACTGTTACTAACGACTTATATACGATTACAGGAGGCCCCTATGGATTTTAAACAATTACACTCTTTTATCTCCGTTGTCCGCTGCAGAAGTTTCACGGAAGCAGCCGAAGAACTGGGCATCTCACAACCCACCATCAGCACTCATATCCGAATTTTGGAGGAAGAATTAAATTCACGGCTCATCGTACGCACAGCCAAAAGCTTTGAAGTCACCCCTCGAGGCATGGAACTTTTTGAATGTGCCCAAAACATTCTGAAACTCAGAGATGACATGGTCAGCCGCTGGAACGGTCACGGTTCCAAGGTGATTCGTCTTGGCGTTTCTACAATTCCATCCGCCTACATTCTTCCGGAAGTACTGCCGACATTCGGCAAAAGCCACGATGATATTTATTTTGTTGTTACCCAGAGCGACAGCCGCGGCATTATTGATGCTGTTCATAAAGGCAGTTATGATCTGGGCCTTGTGGGCATGAAAACCGATGACGAACAGCTTGTTTTCAAAAAGTTTTATCAGGATCATCTGGTTCTGATTGCACCTGTCACTGACTATTTTCTGGAAATGAAGGATACTGGCAGCTTTTCCCTTGAGAAGATCCTTCAGGAGCAGCCTGTCATCTTACGTGAACAGGGCAGCGGCACCGGCAAATCGGCTTCTGCTTTTCTCGAAAAAATCGGCATTCCCGAAGATAAACTCCATATTGCTGCCCGCATCAATGATCAGGAAGCCATCAAAAACCTTGTTGCCGGCAGCCTCGGCGTCTCCATCGTCTCCGAAAAAGCCGTCCATGACTATATCGATGCCAAAAGACTACTGCAGTTCGAACTGCCGGGACATATCGCCGGTAGAGAATTTTATATCATCTATCATAAGGATTTTATTTTAAAAGACTACGTTTGTGAGTTTATAAAATACTTAGAACATTGCTATAAACAGTAACTTTTCATGA
>NZ_JBBMEK010000261.1:0-4733 GCF_040096555.1 Coprococcus intestinihominis
TGCCAGCTTCTGTGGATTCTGCTGTTGTCTGGTTGTTGTCGCTTGCTGCTGTTGTTTCTTTTGCAGCGGAGCTGCCGCAGCCTGCCAGACCAGCTACCATAGCAGCTGTCAGCAGAAGAGGTAAGATTCTTTTTTTCATGTTCTCTCTTCTCCTTTTCTTTTTTACAGATGCTCAGAACCAACCGCTTGGACCATGGCTCCGAACAATTTGCATTTTCTATAAACATTATGCATTCCGCATAACTGCTTATCAGGATTTGTAACTGTTCAGAGCTAACCTCCAAAATGCTACGCATTTCGTCGGTGTGGCGTATCCGCCAAATAAAATTTCAAAAACAGTCTTAAAAATGCAAGCATTTTATACCTGTTTTTTGAAATTTTGCTTAGCTCTGAACAATTACACATTATACCATTCACAGCGCTGTCTGTGAAACGATACTTTTAGTTGCACTTGTCCAGATGATGACAAGCTGCATAATGTCCCGGAGCCACTTCCTTGAATTCCGGAACTTCCTTCGCACACTGCTCGTCTGCATATGGGCAGCGTGTTCTGAAACGGCATCCTGAAGGTGGATTCAGCGGGCTAGGTACATCGCCTTCAAGAGCGATACGCTTGCTGGCCCTTGCCTGCTTCGGGTCTGCGATCGGGATCGCAGAGATCAGACTCTTTGTATATGGATGCAGGCTGTGCATTGTCAGCTCATAGCTGTCGGCAAGTTCCACCATTCTGCCAAGGTACATAACGCCGATACGGTTGGAAATATGCTTAACAACGGACAGATCATGGGCAATGAACAGATAAGTCAGATTCATGCTCTCCTGCAGATCCTCAAACATATTGATAACCTGCGCCTGAATAGAAACATCCAGCGCAGAAATCGGCTCATCACACACAATGAATTCCGGATGAACAGCCAATGCTCTTGCAATGCCGACACGCTGACGCTGACCGCCTGAGAACTCATGCGGATAACGATTCGCATGCTCGGAGTTCAGACCAACACGACGAAGCATCTCGATAATCATATCATAACGCTCCTGCTTGGAAGATGCAAGATGGTGGATATCAATTGGTTCACCGACAATATCACCGACTGTCATACGCGGGTCCAGACTGGCGTATGGATCCTGGAATACAATCTGCATTTTCTTACGATAAGGCAGCATATTCTCTGCAATCTTCTTTTCTTTATCAAAAATAACCTTATCATCATAAATAATTCTGCCGCCCGTCGGTTCATAGAGACGGAGCAGTGTACGTCCTGTTGTTGTCTTACCGCATCCGGACTCACCAACAAGACCAAGTGTTTCACCTCTGTTGATAAAGAAGGAAACATCATCTACAGCCTGAACATATTTCTTGTTCTTTCCAAAACCACCGGCCGGAAAGTACTGCTGCAAATGTTCTACCTGAACTAATTTATCACTCATTTTGCGGCCTCTCTTTCCATCTGTTCCTTCTGGTTCATCCAGCACTGTGTATAGTGTACATCATCGAAAGTTGTCACCGGTGCCATCTCTCTCAGGCAGATCTTCATACAGTTTGAACAACGCGGTGCAAACGGACATCCTGCAGGCGGATTCAGCAAATCGATCGGTGTACCTTCGATTGGCACCAGACGCTCATGCTCTTTGGCATCCAGTCGCGGAATACTCTTCAAAAGGCCCTTTGTATATTCATGCTTCGGATTGTAGAAAATATCATCCGTTGTACCGTATTCGACAATACGTCCGGCATACATAACAGCAATCTTGTCGCACATGCTGGCAACAACACCAAGGTCATGGGTGATCATGATGATCGCCATACCAAGCTTCTCTTTCAGCTCCATCATCAACTCAAGGATCTGTGCCTGAATCGTCACATCAAGGGCTGTTGTCGGCTCATCGGCAATCAGAAGCTTCGGTTCACATGCCAATGCGATCGCAATCATAACACGCTGTCTCATACCGCCGGATAACTCATGCGGATACTGCTTCAGACGCTTTTCAGGCTCATTGATACCAACCAGTTCCAGAAGTTCTTTGGCTCTGGCCCGGGCCTGCTCTTTATTCTTGTCTGTATGCAGAAGAATAACTTCCATGATCTGGTTGCCAATTGTATAAACAGGATTCAAACTTGTCATCGGATCCTGGAAAATAATCGATACTTCGTTGCCTCGGATCTTACGGAACTCCTTCTCAGACAGATCGTTGATACGGTGACCGTTAAAATCAATCGTACCACCGACTAACTTACCCGGGAAAGCAGTCAGTCCCATCAGACTGTATGCAGTAACGGATTTACCTGAACCACTCTCTCCTACAATACCGAGGACTTCACCATCATTCAGATGGATAGAAACGTCATTCAATGCCTTAACTTCACCGGCAGGTGTGAAGAATGAAAGACGTTCGTGCTGTATATCTACAAGATATTCTGACATAATCTTACACTCTCCTTCCTAGTTCTTAAGTTTAGGGTCAAAGGCATCTCTGAGGCCATCGCCCAGTAAGTTAAAGCTCAGAATAATCAAACTGATAACTGCTGCCGGAATAAACAGCAGATACGGATATGTATTCAAACCATTGATCGCATCACTGGCAAGACTTCCCAGAGAAGGCATCGGAACAGCAACACCAAGACCGAGGAAGCTCAGGAAACTCTCCGTAAAGATAGATGACGGAATCTGCAGTGTTGTTGTAACGATCAGTGTACCGATACAGTTTGTCAGCAGATGCTTCTTGATAATTCTCGCTGAAGATGCCCCCAGTGCTCTTGCAGCTGTAACATATTCACTTTCCTTCAGCATCAGGATCTGGCTTCGTACCATACGTGCCATACCAACCCAATACAAAAGAGCGAATACGATGAAAATACTGATCAGGTTCTCACCAACAACGGAAATCCATCCGAAGCCCGGCGCCTGAGCCAACACCTTCAATGGTGCCTTCAGAGCGAAGGACAAAAGAACGATCAGCAGGACATCCGGAATGGTATAAATAATATCAACAATACGCATCATGATCAGATCGACCCAGCCGCCTGCAAAAGCAGCGATGGAACCGAAAATAGAACCGATGACAAGAATGATCGCCGCTGCAATGATACCAACCAGCAGGGAGATACGGCTTCCCATCATGACACGGATTGCATAATCACGGCCCATCTTATCTGTGCCGAAGAAATGCGGAAATACCTTCTCGCCGGCTGCTATTTGCTCCATCTCTTTGGCAGAATACTGCATCGGTGCAAGGTTATTCGCACCCTGAATCTGCTGTTCGTAACTGTATGGATAAAATGCCGGAACAATAAAGGCAAAAATCATAACAATAATAATGATAAACAGACAAACCATAGCCACTTTGTTCTTACGCAGACGTCTGAAACCATCTTTCCAGAAGCTGACGCTGTCACGCATGACAACAAGGCCTTCCTTCTCTTCATCAGTAGCCGGAAGGAAGTCGTCTGGATTTAACTTTAATTGAAAACTTAACGGATTCTTCTCCATTATCACTTACCCTCCTGTTTATTTCAGCTTGATACGCGGGTCTACCAGTTTGTAGACAATATCAACAATAACATTCATAACGATCATGATCGTCGCAAGGAAAATTGTTGTACCCATGATCATCGTGTAATCACGGCCATTGATGGCTTTGATGAATTCGCCGCCAAGACCCGGAATTGTAAAAATCTTCTCTGTAACAAAACTACCTGTCAGTGTATAAGCCAGCATAGGACCTACATATGTAATAACAGGCAGGATTGCATTACGAAGGGCATGCTTAAACAGGGAAACCTTCTGTGACAAACCCTTTGCCTTCGCTGTACGCATATAATCCTGGCCGAGAACATCCAGCATGGATGAACGCATCAGACGCATGATATATGATGTCGGATAAGCTGCCAGCGCAACCACCGGCATAATGTAGCTCTGCGCACTCTTAAGACCCAGTGTCGGCAGCCACTGCAGTTTAACGCCAAAGACGTAAAGGAGCAGCGTACAGATAACGAACCCGGGCACCGCAATGCCGCAGGTGGCAATGACACTGAATAAACTATCGATAAAAGTGCCTCTCTTGTATGCAGCCAGAACACCCAGCGGCACACCGACACAAAGTGCAAGGACGACAGCCATTCCGCCTAATCTAGCGGATACAGGGAACTTTGTCGCAATAATATCCATAACTGTACGGCCCCTCTGCTTCAGGCTGTCACCGAAGTCGCCGTGAGCTGCATCGGAAATATAAGTAAAATAACGTTCTGCCATAGGTTTATCCAGTCCATACTTAGCTTCCAGCGCTTTTGTTGCTGCAGGGCTGATTGCCTTCTCTGATAAGAACGGTCCGCCCGGAACCAGGTTCATCAGAAAGAATGTGATCGTGGCAACTGCCCAAATGGTCACGAATGCAAGTGCAATTCTCTTGAGTATGTATTTACCCACTTTTCTCTCTCCTATTCAATTTAGTTTTCTGCTATTATAACGTCTAAGACGGACATTTGTCTATGTACAAAAAATGCCATTTGTATAGCATACTGCATCACGTTAATAGACTAAATAACAACAGTCATATGAAATAATTTAAATTATAGCATATATTGTTTGAATTGTACAGCAAAAAAAACACTTCGCAGCTTTAACAAAGCAACTCCACGAAGTGTTTTCTGAATATTTATTCATTTTTTAATGTTTTTTTGACATTTTTGCTAATATTTATTGGAAATATTTATCATCCTATTCATTTATCGA
>NZ_JBBMEK010000262.1:0-4703 GCF_040096555.1 Coprococcus intestinihominis
CCGTCAATAAAGTCAGTAATTACAGCCTGAAGTTCCGGCTTTAATGGGAAAGCCTGTTCAATCTGCCGTGTTCCGATCACAGCAATCAACATATCCTTGCCGCGTACGTCTTTCACCTTAAATTGTAGAATGTCCTGCAGCTGTAATCCTGTTCCGATTCCGATCTCAAATAAAATATAATATTTGTCATCAACAGATCTTAATGTGTCTCTAAATTTTTGGAGTGTTTCGTCATCTTTAATCGGAGCGACCCAGTTCATATATTCACCTCGTATAAAACGTATCCTCGTAGTGAAGAGGTAGACTATTCACTACATTATATTAATCCCATTATAACAC
This sequence comes from Coprococcus intestinihominis, assembly GCF_040096555.1. Taxonomy (NCBI): domain Bacteria; kingdom Bacillati; phylum Bacillota; class Clostridia; order Lachnospirales; family Lachnospiraceae; genus Coprococcus; species Coprococcus intestinihominis. The sequence goes on from NZ_JBBMEK010000262.1 coordinate 340, forward strand.
GGATGCATTTTAAATCAAGTGATTTATCAAACTTCAGTTATATTCGACAATGATATTATTTATTTTTAATATTTTTTTTGATGCGTTCATTGCGGAGACGCTTATATTTACGGCGGTGATAGCTGCGTTTTAAAACATGATACAGCCAGATCAGGATCAGGGTAAATAAAGCGAAAGCAACAAGCATGCATAATATAAACAGTATCATATGGTGCATGGCAAAAGTCATGAGTTTGCTCTTCAGATGGGAGGCAAGCACTTTAGGAGAAAGTGAGGTGCGTGCATCAGGAACCGCTGCTTCTGTCTCAGTTTCTGCCTCTGTCAGCGAAGCAAAGGCAGGGAGATCTTCTGTTTCACCGGAATGAGCAAAGGCCGAAGTCTCTGTTTCGGTATTTGCAGCAGTGTCTGCCATTTGGGCCATTAACTGATCATAATGATCGAAGCAGTAGTCCATGGCATTAATGGTATCCGGATAAATGTGACCGTCGGAATTCTCCATCACAACACAGGCAAGGGTGTGACCGTCCTTTTCAGCATAGGTAACAAGGGTGTTCTTAGCTTCGGATGTATAGCCTGTCTTCCCTCCGATGCAGGCATCATAATGATATTTGGTATACATCAGCATCTGATGTTTGTGACTGAGGGGGAATCCCTCAGGACGCAGGTTGGTGGAAGCTACCGTGTATTCTGTACAGCCGGTAATTTCACGAAATGTCGGATTCTGAATTGCTTCTCTGGAAATAAGTGCCATATCATGGGCACTTGTATAATGATCCGGGTCATGAAGACCGTTGGGATTGACAAAATGTGTATTCGTACAGCCAAGTGTTTTCGCACGCTCATTCATCAGGTCGCAGAAAGCACTGACGGAGCCGCTGACAAACTTGGCGGCACCATTGCAGACTTCATTGGCAGATGACATAAGAATAGCATGCAGGGCGTCATTGACTGTCAGCTGTTCACCATCCAATATGCCGATATTCATATCATTATAATAATTCAGACCATTCCAGCAATCCTGGGAGAAGGTGATCGTGTCATCAAGATTGGCATTCTCAATAAGCAGAAGCCCGGTCAGTACCTTGGTGATACTGGCCGGATAATGCCGGTCGTCCATATTTTTATAATAAAGAATTTCACCGGAATCAACATCAATGACGCAGGCGGCGCTGGAATAAAGGATAATGTCGTCGGTTGACACTTTATCTGTCGGCAGAATCACGGGGCTGGCCTGTGTTTCAGGAACAGTTTCTGATGCTGCTGTTTCTGAATCAGAGGATTTTGTTTCGTCTGCATAGGTGTCCGTGGAGAACCACAGACAGCCGGATAAAATAAAAAGAAGCACTGTAAAGAGGCTGATTAATTTTTTCATATTATAAATATCTCCTGGAAATAGTATTACCCGAAATAATAGTATAGGATTTCAGATTAAAAGTCAAATTCTATCTTTTGCCATAAGGCGTCAGATCCAGAAAAAAAGGTGATTATTGAATATGCATTCGACATGTGTTAAACTTGATTGCATACGAGAAATTTGCGGACGAAATGATGAAAATTGTTTGGATAGGATAGACATCATTGTATAAAAAATGGTACAGAAACAGCGATAAGGAAAGGATGATCAGAGAATGTTAAGTAAAGAGATGCAGGAAAAGTTGATGGGAGAAATTAAGCGAAGTGACAAATTTATTGAACTTATCGGTATTAAAATCATAGAAGCTGATGAGGGCTATTGCAAGGCAGAACTTGAAGTGGACGATCGTCATTTGAACCCGCTGGGAACGGTGCATGGCGGATGCCTGTACACACTGGCGGATACAGTTGCCGGTTTTGCTGCAGCCTCATGTGGTTTTGAGGGTCCGACACTTTCAGGCAATATGTATTTTCTCAGACCGACAATGGGTGTGAAGAAGCTGACATGTGAAAGCCGTGTTGTGAAAAACGGCAAGCGTATCCGTGTTGTTGAGGCAACAATCTATGGTGATAATGGACAGGAAATTGCAAGAAGCCTTCTGGAATATATGGATATGCAGAGAGAAATGATTGTAAAATAGGCGCGAGATTCGAATAAAACGATAAAAAAATCTATGAATGAGATAAATATTTAACGGGGCTGCATTTATTTACACTCTTGCTGGAATGTGATAAAATGTATTACATTCAACATGAGACGTCTATCCCGGAGCGTACAGTGCAGAGGCCAACCTGCAGGCTGACAGATAAGGGATATAAAGGAAGCACAGCTGTGAACATAAGCTTCAGCTGCTGAGAAAATAGAGTGTATGGAGGTAGTATTTATGTTAACTGGGGCACAGGTAATGGTTAAATGTCTGGAAGCCGAGGGCATCAAGGCTGTGTTCGGCTACCCGGGTGTTGCGATCTGTCCTTTTTATGACAGTTTATATGATTCAGGTATCAGGAATATTTTAGTTAGACAGGAACAGAATGGCGGTCATATGGCCAGCGGTTATGCCCGGGTGACGAGGAAGCCGGCGGTCTGTGTGGCAACTTCGGGACCGGGGGCAACGAATCTGATCACAGCACTGGCAACAGCTTATGCTGACAGTATTCCGCTGATCGCGATCACAGGACAGGTTTCAAGTGAATTGCTGGGCAAGGATGTATTTCAGGAAGCAGATATTACTGGTTCTGCAGAACCCTTTGTTAAATACAGTTATCTTGTCAGAGATGCCAGAGAGATTCCACGTATTTTCAAGGAAGCTTTCCACATTGCATCTACGGGACGCCGCGGTCCGGTGCTGATTGATGTGCCGCTGGATGTTCAGCAGAAACAGATTGATTATGTGCCGGTGAATGAAGTCAGCATTCGTGGCTATAAACCGACAGTGAAAGGCAATAATCTTCAGATTCGCAAGGTTGTGGACGTACTGGCACATGCACATAAACCGCTGATCTGCGTGGGCGGCGGTACGATTCTCGGCAATGGCGAACAGGTTGTCCGTGAATTCGCCAATAAATTCCATATTCCGGTCGTATCAACGATGATGGGTATCGGTGTTATGCCGAATGATGATGATTTATATATGGGTATGTTGGGTACAAACGGCAAGCCACATGCCAACTATGCTGTCCATGAGTGTGATGTGCTTGTGCTTGTCGGTGCAAGAGTGGCAGACCGTGCGGTTGTCAAACCTTACAAGCTTGAGAGAAGAAATACAACCATCGTTCATATTGACGTGGATCCGGCTGAGATCGGCAAGAATCTCGGTACGACAGTACCTCTGGTCGGAGATGTCCATGTAATTTTTGAGAATCTTCTGCAGTATGAGATTCCGGGAGATTACACAGCGTGGAATGAAGAGCTGGCAGAGAAGAAGGCAGCTTATGTGGATAGACGTCATTTCAATCCGGATTTTGTCAATCCATGTCGTTTTGTCCAGACATTGAGCAGCAAGATGAATGACGATGCCATTTATGTGGCTGATGTGGGACAGAATCAGCTCTGGTCAGCAGATAATTATGTCATGAAGCATGGACGTTTCCTGACAACAGGCGGTTTTGGCACAATGGGCTATTCCATCCCAGCAGCTATTGGTGTACGTGCCGCATTGCCGGATACACAGATCGTTGCTGTCTGCGGTGATGGTTCTTTCCAGATGTCTCTGATGGAACTGGCTACCATGCGTCAGTGGAACCTGCCGATCAAGTTTGTTATTATGAGAAACGGCTATCTTGGTCTGGTACGTGAATACCAGCATCATACGTATCATGATCGTTACAGCGGGGTTTCTCTTGACGGCAGTCCTGACTTTGAGAAGATTGCGGATGCTTACGGACTGGATTATTTCCACCTTGAGCATAACGATGAGATGGAGCAGAGAATAGATGAATTTCTTGCATGTGAGCATGCAGCCATGATGGTTTGCGAGGTTTACAGTTTTGATTTGGTAAAGGAGTAATAGGCGGATGAAAGGAATATTTTCGGTATTAGTAGAGAATAAAGCCGGTGTATTGAGCAAAACCGCCGGATTATTTGCCAGAAGAGGTTTTAACATCGACAGTCTTGCTGTAGGTGAGACTGATGATAGAGATATTTCCAGTATGACCATCATCTCAACCGGGGATGAGCGTATCATGGAACAGATCGAGAAACAGCTGAACAAGAAGATTGATGTTATTAAGGTTCGCCGTTTTGCAGAGAATAAATGTGTAACAAGAGAACTTCTGATGCTGAAGGTGACGTATACGAATGTGACAAGATCAGATATTATGGAGATCTGCAATATTACAGGTGCCCATATTGCTGACCTTTCTCCGAAGTCCATGGTCATCGAGCTGACAGCCAAGACATCGAAGATCGATCGATTTATCAAGCTGATGCAGCCATTTGGCATCATTGAGAT
>NZ_JBBMEK010000263.1:0-4639 GCF_040096555.1 Coprococcus intestinihominis
AACTCTGAGTTGTAACGGCACCGCCAATAATGATCTTGCTGCTGCAATGCTTTGCCTGTGCAAGTTCTACCACGTCACGCATTCTCATCATCGTCGTTGTCATCAGAGCAGAAAGGCCGATGATGGCCGCATGTTCTTTAACAGCCGTCTCAATAATGCATTCTGCCGATACATCTTTGCCGAGATCAATCACTCTGTAACCATAATTCTTCAGCATCAGCACCACAAGATTTTTGCCGATGTCATGAATATCGCCTTCCACCGTCGCCATAATGATGGTGGCTTTTTCCTCCTCATCATCCTTGATCAGCATTGGCTCCAGATAATTAATCGCCTTCTCCATGGTTTCCGCACTGGCAATCAGCTGGGGCAGGTAATATTTCTTCTCCTCAAACAGAACGCCTACCTTCTGGATAGCGGTGATCAAATGTTTTTGGATCATATCATCCGGCATAATACCGGCATCCAGACCTTCTTTTACAAGGTTAATAATACTTCCCTGGCTACCCTTCATCACAGCCTCAAAGATTTTCTCTCCCGGAGTCAGAACCACTGCTGCTGCCGTGCTTTCTCCACTCTGCTGTTCTTTGACTGCGTTCATGCGGTTGATATATCGGATATCTGCACCAGGATGATTCATCAACAGATCAGATGCAAAAGCAGCGTGCATCAAAAGGTCCTGGGACGGATTTGCAATGGCCATGGTAAGGCCTCTGCTAATAGCCATGGTCAAAAAGGCTGTATTAACATAGGAGCGTTCTGGCAGGCCAAAGGAAATATTAGACAAACCGCAAATGGTTGCCAATTCAAGCTGATCATGACAATAAGAAATCGTATCCAGTGTTTCAATGGCTGCATTTTTGTTGGCACCAATGGTTGCCACCAGGCCATCCACCACAATGTCCTCTTTATGGAAGCCCAACTCCAATGCACGATCCATAATTGTATGAATAATCTGAATCTTTTCATCTATATTCTTCGGAAGCCCCTCATCCGACAACGGCAACAAAATAAACATAGCACCGTATTTTCTCGCAATCGGAAGCAAATGTTCAAACTTTTCCTTCTCAAGGGAAATAGAATTGATCAACGCACGCCCCGGATAAACACGCAGTGCCGCTTCAATAATATCTACATGACTTGAATCAATGCAAAGCGGCAGATTCACTGCTTGGGTAACAATCTCAATGGACTTCAGCATCATGGCTTTCTCATCGATACCATTCATACCCATATTGACATCCAGAATCGATGCGCCTTTCTCTTCCTGCGCCAACGCCATATCCATGACCATATCCATCTGGCCTTCCCGAAGGGCTGCCTGCAGTTTCTTCTTGCCGGTTGGATTGATACGCTCACCCACAACCTTAAAACCGGCATCCAGTCCGATTTCCAGTGTCTGACGTTCCGAAGCCAGTACACGTTTGTATGTTTGGCTGACTGCCGGTACAGGATATGCCTTGGCTGCCTCCTTAAATGCCCGGATATGCTCCGGTGTTGTACCGCAGCATCCGCCCACAATGCCGGCCCCTGCCTCCAGAATTAATCTGGCCTCCGCAGCAAATTCTTCCGGTGTCATACGATAAACAGTCTCACCGTCAATCACTTCCGGCATGCCGTCATTTGGCTTGGCTATAATCGGAATATTGGCGTATGCCTTCATCTCACGGACAAGTTCTGCCATCTGTTCCGGACCGGTTGAACAATTGACGCCCACCGCATCAGCCCCCAAAGACTGCAAAACTACCATGGCTGTACAAGCGTCTGTTCCAAAAAGTGTTCTTCCGTCTTCATTAAAAGAAAGCGTCACACACACCGGCAGGTCTGTCACTTCGCGAATGGCAATCAGCGCCGCACGGCACTCATTCAGACTCATCATTGTCTCAACAACAAAAAGATCAACTCCCGCATCCACCAGATAACCGGCCTGTTCTTTGTAAATATCAATCAGTTCTTCAAATCCCATATCACCCATAGGTGCCAGCTGACGACCGGTCATAGTCATATCCCCGGCCACCAAACCTCTGTCCCCGGCTGCCGCCTTTGAAATGGCTACAAGCTGATGATTCATCTCTTCAATCTTATCTACCAGCCCGTACTCATCCAGTTTGATTCTGTTGGCTGTAAAAGTCGGAGCCAACACGATATCACTGCCTGCCTCAAAATAAGCTTTCTGCAGCTGCATCATTGTATCCGGATGTTCCAAAATCCAGGCCTCCGGACACACACCCGTAGGCATGCCTGCCTTCTGCAGATTCGTTCCGGTGGCACCATCCAGAAAAACGATTCTTTCTCTGCACAATCGCTGAAATTCTTCTCTTGTCATCTATCTTAACTCCTTCTTCGCCTGTAAAATAATCCGTTTGATCAATGCTGCCCTGTTAAAAGGTGTCATCATATAATAACCGTCGCACACATCTTCCAGACGTTTCATCAAATCCACACTGATGGCTTCCGCCACATCTTCATAAGCCTCACGGCTCATACCGGCCTCATACCGCTCCAGCACTTGATCCGGCACATGAATTCCCGGCATCTCATTCTTGATAAAAAGCGCATTCTTCCTACTAACCAAAGGCATAATACCTGCTATAATCCTGCCGCCGGACTTTTCCTTCAGTTCCTTCAACCTGTCAATATCTTCCTGTCCGTAAACCGGTTGTGTCAGAAACCATTGTGCACCGGCTTCCATCTTCTGACACATTCTGGCTGCTATATTGTCTATGGAACCATTATTATGGTTCAGGGCACCGCCATAATAAATTGGACGGCTGCCAAATACTTCCTGATTCATCGTCTGTATATACTTCATCAGCTTGATGGAATTGAAATTAAAAACGCTCTTAATACTCTCCCGGTCACCTCTGGCAATCGGATCCCCTGTTACGATCAGTGCATGCCGCAGCCCGTTCATCTGCATTCCCAGAAGCTGGGACCGATGGGCAATCATGTTCTTGTCACGGCAGCAGATATGTGGCATTGCCTCCATCTGTCTTGTATAACGCATCTTGATGGCGGAAGCAATCGAATCGGCTCTTGGTCTGGCCAGCGGAGAATCGGCCAGCGTGATCATATCTACATTAATATCCCGGAGTAAAGCTGCCCCTTCCATGAGTTTTGTATCATTGACATCAAAAGGCGGATCCAGTTCTACCACGAAAACCTTCTCCCCGCGTTCAAGTTTCTGTATAAAATCTGTTTTCTCCTCAACGGCTTCTTCCGCACAATTTTCCTTTCCATCTGCACTATATACAGCAGGCATCAGCTTTTTGGGCGGTCTCACATCATTCACCAGCAGATCATGCAATCCCCTGATATGCTCCGGTGTTGTACCGCAGCAGCCGCCGATGATATCAAAACCAAGGGCTGCGATTCTTCCCATCATGTCTACATAATAAGGTACATTTTCAGAATAAAATGTTCTTCCCCTAAGTTCCGTCGGATAACCGGCATTCGGCAGCACTGTCATGTACTTGTCCTCAGGAAAACTCTGATTCTTCAGAAGTTCATACAAATGAAGAGGGCCCACCCCGCAATTAAAACCAACTGCATCCAGTTCCTTCATCGCTGCTGCTTCTAACAGAAGTGCCCGCACACTCAAACCTGATCGGGTATAGCCATTCCTGTTAAAACTGAACTGCGTCACAATGAATGCATCCGGACACTCAGCTTTAATATAAGCAATTGCCTTTTTCACACTGCGGAGCTCGGATAAAGTTTCAAATACAAAAATCTTTGCTCCCAACCCCAAAAAACAATCCGCCAGATGGATGTATTCATTCTCAACATCCGCAGCAGATTTCGTCTCATTCTCATCAATAGGCCCCATATCCGCAGCAATCCATACATCTCTGCCGCTGTCTGATACAGCCTGACACGCATTCTCCCAGGCTGCTTTTAACACTGCCTCAATTTCATCTGCCGAAAAAAACATACTGTTCACCGCAAATGTATTGGTACGAATCAACCGTGCCCCGGCCTCTATATACGCACGGTGAATGTCTCTGATCTGCTGCAGATCATCCAAATTTGCACGCTCTGCTAACTTTCCTTTGTATCCTGTCAAACGGTCGTACCAGGTTCCCATGGCGCCGTCCGTAATCAATCTGTTATTTGCCAAATATTCTCTGATATCCATAACTGTATCTTAATACCCCCGGTTCTCTGTAATTTCCCATATGTAATGAATAACGGTTCGGACAGTCCTCACGCCCGCAATCCCTGCAGATCGTGCTGCAGCGCTTGTCTTTATCTGTTGTCAGAATACCGATAAACACAACCGATTTCATCGGTCTCAGCACGCCGTCACGCGTCAGCCGGATGGCTTCACTGCATTGAATCTGCTTCAAAATATCTGCCATACTTCCATCTCCTCCTTCATCCGGATCAGGAAACTGATATTTTTCAATATAGACATTCTTCTTCACCAATTCATCTTCCAACAGTCCATATAAACATTGAAGAGCCTCCATTGCCAGACAATCTGCGGCATAACTGTCAAGAATCTGTCCCTTGTCAGACCATTTTTCCAAAAGCTGATCAATGCCTTCTCCAAGCGTCGCTGCCGCAAGAACTTCCTTTCCATGTACCTCATACCAAATCTCCGGTTCCAATGCTCGCTGCATTCTGTACCAGACCA
>NZ_JBBMEK010000264.1:0-4591 GCF_040096555.1 Coprococcus intestinihominis
TTACGATAGAAGAATATTGGATCACTGACGATGTCAGACCAGGAAGGGGTGATGAGAGGTGGCTCAATTTGATACTCCGCAAATAGGATATTCCTTACATATCAATGGAGAGTACCACAACACCTTGGATATAGAAGGCTTCTCTCAGATGATGAAGGATCCGTCCTACTGTTATAAATTTTACTGGTTGGAAGCAATCGTAGATATCATTTCGAAGGGGATTCAGGATACTACCTTTGATGCGATTATTGATGAAATGATCTGTAATGCATGGTATTCCGTAAGAGAATTTCATATTCACCTTAGTGGCATGCAGGCAGATGGTCTTGTCAGAGACGGTCTGGAACGTGCGGTTCTTAAACTGACAGAACTCAGTGATTTGCCGGCAAATGCATCCAAAGTGGAAATCAAAAATGCGATTCGGGAGCACAATGCCGACCTGAAACTTGCTAAGGAACAGCTGACCAATATGGTTCCCGGTCGGGCATTGGCAGGTTTTTTCTCAAAAAGCTCAGAGGAAGTGCCGTGGGGAAGCATCCGCAGATTAACGGAGTATATCAGACGAATCGATAGTACTGTAATTCGCCTGCCTTATACCTTTGGAGATAGCAGTAAACTGAAAAAGGAAGTTCATTTCAATCCGGATTGGATGCGCATGATTCAGGACAATACGGTAAATATTCTGGGATGGATTCAATATGAAAAAGTGAAATGGCTGCAGAATAATAATCCGGAGGTTCCGGGCCTGATCTACAAGCTGGCTCCGATGGATGAAAAGATGCGAAAGCTGAATAACGTACGTAAACTTTGGGAAGGCATTCTGGAAGTAAGAGAAGTATGCGATGTCTTTACAGGTAAGCCGATTATAACAAAGCAGTATGATGTTGATCATTTTATACCATGGTCTTTTGTGATGAATGATGAACTTTGGAACCTGATGCCGATGGATTCTTCTTTGAATTCGTCGAAGAGTAACAAGCTTCCCAAGTGGGATCCGTTCTTTATTGTGTTTGCAGAAAATCAGTTTGGGATGTACAAACTGATCCACGAGAAGGAAGAATTACATAAACGTTTCGAAGCCTGTTACAGAGATAATCTTCATTCTATCTGGGCCGGTCAGGAATTATACAGACCTGGGAATACCAAGGAAGAATTCTACAATATCCTGCAAAAAAATATGCAGCCGGTCTATGACTCGGCAAGACGGCAGGGATATGAGATATGGAATTATCAACTTCTTTAATTGAAAAGTTGATAAAGATGGCAAAGGAGCAGTGACGATATGAGAATACAGACCGTACAGGGAGACATTACAAAACAAACGGATGTGGAAGCAATTGTAAATGCGGCAAATACCAGCCTTCTTGGTGGCGGCGGTGTTGATGGTGCTATTCACCGGGCAGCTGGACCGGAATTACTGAAGGAATGCAAAACTCTTCACGGATGTAATACCGGTGAAGCTAAAATTACCGGAGCTTATAACCTGTCATGTAAATATGTCATTCATACTGTAGGACCGATTTATCATGGAGGAAATCATGGAGAAGAGGAGCTGCTTGCCAATGCATATCGTAATTCTATGCAGATTGCATTGGAACACGGGATTCGTACTATTGCATTTCCATCTATCTCTACCGGAGTATACAGTTATCCGTTAGAAGAGGCTGCAGAAATTGCAGTAAAAACTGTAAAGGCTTTCTATATGGAACATCAGGAGGGGTTTGATTATGTTCGCTTTGTCCTTTTTGATGATAGGACACGGGAAGCTTATGACGATGCGATTATGAAATTGAGTAATATGTAACAAAGATCTTACTTGTTGCAATGTTATCCTGCATGTTATTTGCTGGATGTAAAGCAACGGATATAGGAAAGGAAGCAGGTGCCCTTGGTGTATTCGTAGCTACTTACATTCCAATTATGACAAAACTGTTTATGATTGCTGTTCGTAGAAGAGAGGATGTTCAGTAGAGTAAGGACTGTATCAATTGAAATAATTTGCATGGAATAATATATATATCGGAGATAACAAATCATGTATACTGTAAAAAGAATTGAGGAAGACCTGGATTTTGGTTGTGAAGAACGGGAAGAAGGTGCACCGGTTATGGCTGTCGTTACACTCATTGATTCTTTTGGTGAAGAGATGCGAGTGAAGGCAGAAGATGCCATGCTCTATGAACGAGATATTAATGAAGGTGATAAGGTCTATTTTGACAAAGATAAATTAGAAAAAGCATAAGGAGGATTGATCGAGATGGCTTCCTTTGATCAGAAGCTCCGTACTTTATATTTGATGGAAATCCTTCTGGAACGTACCGATGATACGCACATGCTGAATGCATCGGAATTATGCACGATTCTGGATCAGGAATATGGCATCAGTACAGATCGAAGAACGATATATACAGAGATGGAGATCCTTGAGAAATTTGGACTGGATATTCAGCAGAAGAAGGGTAAAAATCCTGGCTATTATATTGGGGCCAGAGATTTTGAATTGCCTGAGTTAAAGCTCCTGGTAGATGCTGTACAGTCCTCTAAGTTTATCACGGAGAAGAAATCCAAGGAACTGATAACGAAATTAGAGAAGCTCTGCTGCAGGACGGATGCTGCAATGCTTTCCAAATATGTTTTCATCGTAAACCGCCCGAAGACAGAGAATGAAACTGTTTATTATAACGTAGATTACATTCACACCGCGATTTACGAGAACAAACAGATTAAATTCCATTATGCCGAATGGACGGTCAAGAAGGAACTGAAACTGAAGAAAGATGGTGCATTCTATATTGTCAGCCCGTGGGCACTGACCTGGGATGATGAGAACTATTATCTGGTGGCTTATGATGCAGCGGCCGGAATTATCAAGCATTATCGTGTAGATAAGATGCAGAATACTGAGATCCTGGAAACAGATCGTAAGGGTGAAGATTCCTTCAAGAACTTTGATCTGGCTGCATTTGCTAAGAAAACCTTTGGAATGTACGGCGGCGTGGATGCGGAAGTTACGCTGGAATGCAAGAATGAACTGGCCGGTGTTGTGATTGACCGTTTTGGTCATGATGTGTGGTTGATTCCGCAGGGAGAAGATTATTTCAAAACCAGAGTACTGGTATCGGTAAGTTCACAGTTCTTTGGTTGGGTAACCGGTATCGGATCTGGAATGAAGATTACCGGTCCGGAAAATGTGAAGGCTGAATATAAGGCATATCTGCAGGATGTGCTTGAGAATTATTGATCGGTTATAGGTGAGATTATGGTAGAAGTATCAAAACGTGATTGGAAATTGTTCCGTGAGAAACTTCCTGGCTGGCAGGAAAATTATATGGAACGTTTATGCAGGGAATATGTAGAGTTGCTGACCTGTGATAAAAAGGGTTCTGAACGATTCTGGGCACTGGAAGAGCGTATCAAAAAAGATCGCAAAGCTCCTGGCGTTATTTTATCTGTCAGCAAATCAGATATGCTGATCGATCTCGTTCGATTGGTTCAGGATGAGGTGATTGGCCTTGAGGATCTGTCTGATTTTAGTGAAGACGTGCAGGAGAGAGTGAAATTCATGGTGCAACGCTGGTAATGTGAATGTGGTAAAATATGCAGGGTTTTCGGGTCTTCATATAACCTGGAAATGTATTTCTTTGATGACTAAAAGGTAAGGTTGACACGTTAATTGCTTGGTCGTATACTGATATCATAAATAAAAGGTAGGCCACCTAAAATACATGAAGGAGGTCCTGATATATGGATGAGTTATATCAGCAGATTATTAATATTTATAAAGAGACGGGTTCTGTAAAGAAGACAGCAGAGGAGCTTGGTACATATCCAATCAAAGTACGAAGAGTACTAATTACGGAGGGCTTATGGCACAGTAAAACCAGTGAACAGGTAGCAGATTTGCTTGCAAAGGGCAAAAGTGTAGCTGAAATAGCCGAGGAGCTTGTTATATCGGAGAAGAATGTTCAGTCTTATATGCCCTATTCACGTGGGCAGTATGGAGGGGAAGACAGAAGTAACGAAGCGATTCGAAGTGAGGAATATAGAGGACGGATGCAGCAGGCAGCTAAAAATCAGGTTACCAATACAGAAGCACGTTCAAAAAAGAAAGAGAATGATATTCAGGAGCAGCGTCGTCTTCTTGAAGAATTAAGATCCGAAAAAGAACGGCTGCTGAAAGAGAAAAAAGAATTCTGGGACATGATCGAAGCAGAGATGAAGCGGGTTCCTATGGCAATGCAGCTTCATCTGGAACTGGACCTGGGATATTTCGCAGATGAACATAAGGAAGTTCTTAGAAGATACGGAAGAATGAAGGATGGAATTACCAGAGATTTTATTGTTCCGGGTAATATGACACTGCATGGTCTTCATTATGCAATCATGAAAGCTTTTGGATGGCAAAACAGCCACCTTCATAGCTATGTTCCATATGAGGATGAATTCAAAAAAATGACAGATGGGGGATTGGTAAAAGAGTGGACCCGTCAGGTTGGTATGTATTTTCGTTTTCCCAGTGAGAATTATGAAGATATATATTGGGACGATGATTATGAGAAAGGTGAAAGCTTTAAGACCTGGCTGAAATCCA